>CALBLR010000110.1 GCA_937896015.1 uncultured Prevotellaceae bacterium
GCCGAGCTCGTTGAGCTTCTCCTCGCGCACATTGAAGGCCACCCACATGTCGCTCAACTTCGAAATCGACATTATGGGGGTGCCCAGCGACACCAGCTCGCCCTCATGGGGGAAAATCTCGCTCACCTCACCGTCGCATGGCGCTATGAGATACTGGTCCTCGAGCAGAGATTCCACCTCCATCACAGTGCCGCGCGCGGCGTCGACGAGGCTGCGGCTTGCGCTCTTGTCCTCGCTTTGGGCGCCGTTCTGGGCCAGGTCGAGCTGCGACTTGGCCGTGCGCACCGCAGCCGACGCCGCTTCGTAGGCCGCCTTGGCCTCGTCGCGCTTCTGCTCACTGACCACACCCTGCTTAAATAAATTCTCCATGCGCTCATACGTCTTGCGGGCTATGCCCTCGGCGGCCTGCGCCTGCTGCACGGCGTTGGCGGCAGTGCGCTTCAGCTCGTCGCGCGTGCCGCGGTCCACCTTCTGGCTTTGCGAGGCTGCGGCGCTCTGCATCGAGCGGGCCTTGTAGAGCGAGGCGTCGGCGGTCTTGCTGTAGATGCTCACCAGCGTGTCGCCCTTGTGCACATAGTCGCCCTCGCGCACATAGAATTTCACCACGCGGCCGGGCAGCTTGCCGCTCACACGCACCACGTCGCAGTCGGCCTGGCCCTGGATGGTGTCCTTTGGCGGCCTTATCAGCAGTATGCCTAAAATGGCGATGCACGCCATCACCAGTGTGATCACTCCCACTGCCGCAAGCAGTGCCTTGTCCTTTTTGCGGACTTTAGTAGATTGTTGCTCAGTTGCCATATCTCGTTGTTGTATTTTTTTTGGGGGGGGGATTTCTTTGTTTTTATGAATGAATCAATACTTCATGGTGCCAAGCACCTTCGACAGGTACACGTTGCACAGCTGCACGTCGATTTCGGCGTCGATGCGTTCGCTGTTGGCCTGCACCCAGGCCGTCTGAGCCGTGAGCACATCGTCGGTGGTGCCCATGCCCTCCTTGTAGGCCAGCTGGGCCACGCGCAGGTTTTCCTCGGCCTTTTTCATGTTAGACCGCGTCATCTCGAGCGTCTTCTGCGCCTCCTGGCTTCGGTAGGTGGCCTGCTGCACCTGCAGCTCAATTTTCTCTTTGGCGTCGTCGAGCTCCACCTGCTTCAGGCGCGCCTCGCATTCGGCGGCCTTCACCTTGCTGCTGAGTCCGCCCCAGTGCCACAGCGGGATCTTCACCATTGCGCCCACGCTGAACGCGAACCCGAACTTGTTTTCAAAGCCGTTGTAGCTGTTGGGGTTCATCACGTGATAGGCGCCCACGGCTGCCACGGTGGGCAGCATCTGGCTGCGTGCCACGCGCGCCTTCTGGTCGTAGATTTTGCCGGCCAGCTCCAGCGAGCGAACCTCGGGGCGGCGGGCATACACATCGGCCATGCCTCCACCGGCCGGCGTGGGCTGGCACTCCCATGTGTCGCGGTCCTCGTCGGCCAGAGTGAAGGCGCTGGTCACTGGCTGGCCGCACAGCTGCGCAAGGCGCATGCGCGACAGGGCCAAGCCGTTTTCAACCTTGGTCAGGGCCACATTGGCCTCGTTGAGGCGCACATCCACCGTGAGTTTGCTGGCCTTGGTGGCCACGCCCTCGGCAATGAGCTTGCGCACGTCGGAGTCGAACGACTCCACCAGTTCCACATAGCTCTTGGCAAGCTTCTGCTTGGCCTTGAGCGACACCACCTGCCAGTAGGCCTCGTCGACACTCAGCACCACGTCTTGCGCCTTAGAGTCGCAGGCGATGCGGGCAAGCTCTTCGGCATAGCGGGTGATCTCGTTCATGGCCTTGATTTTGCCGCCCATGTAGATGGGCTGCGTCACCGTGATGGCGCCGGCAAACACATTATGCACATTGTAGGTGAGCGCACTCTTGGGCAGCAGAGCCACAGTGCTGGGCACCACATGGCCGTTGACCACCACGGGCTGGCCAGTGGCATCCTTCAGCAGGTTGAAGTCGTAGGTGCCCGTCTGCGGGTTGAACGTCTTGGTGGGCAGCAGCTGGTCTTCATCCACCAGCGACAGCTGCTTCTGGTTGTAGACATAGCTTGCCTCAAAGTCGAAGCTGGGCAGGTAGGCGGCCTTGGCCTCCTTGCGCTGGTAGCCAGCGGCCTCAACACGGATGCGCGCCTGACGCATTTCCTTGTTGTTGCGCAAGGCCATGCTGCGGCACGAGTCAAGCGACACCTGCGCTCCGGTCTGGCCGAAGCACATGGCGGCCAGAGCCGCTGTTATGATAAGCGTTTGTTTTCGCATAGCGTTATGTTGATTTATTTCCATGTGTAAACTCACACAAGTGCAAATATAAGGCTTTTACGCTGAACGGCAACGGCAGCATTCCTAAATTAAACACAAGTTCATCCCATTTAGAACACCGCCGCGGCAAAAGCAAAGCCAGCAGAGGCATGCCTGCCCGCTGGCTTTGTGATAATTGTGGAAATTGTCCTACTTGCTAAACACGAATGAGCGCGAGCCCAGGCGGTAACGGCCGTCAAACACCTCGACGGTGTATTGGCCCGGGTTGAGGGTTGTGTTCACGTTATAATATAATGTGACAGGCACCTCCTGTCCGCCGTATTCAATTGCCTTGTGGGCGGTGTAGGCCACATGGCCGCCTTCGAAGCTGAAGGTGCCGCTCTGGCCCAGCAGCGAGCCCTCCGGGCCGGTGATGCGCACATACATCTGCTTGATGCCTGCGGGGGTTGAGTTGTTTTGCGTAACGGTGAAGCTCACCATGAGCTGACGCGCCTTGGTAACCTTTTTCTCGGTCTTGCCGTTGCCCTTGAGCGGCGTCAGGCTTAGGCCGGTGATGTTGAGTTTCTCGGCCAGGGTCATGCGCTTGTTAAGATTGTCGTTTTGCGCGGTGGCCTCGGCCACCTGGCTGGTGAGAGCCTCATTCTGGCTGCGCATTTGCGAGTTTTCAAGCTTGAGCCCTGCATTTTCCTTGCCCAGCGAGTCGATGATGCTCACGTAGTGGCGCATGATGCCCTTGAGAGTCACAATCTCGTTTTGCAGCTCCTTGATGCGCTTTGCGCTGGTGGCCTTGTTGGAGTTAAGTTCCTTAAGCAGCTCCTCGACGCGCGCCTTGGCCTGGTTGTACTTAACCAGCACAGTGTCATTTTTAATGTATTGCGTCTGCCCTTCGAGGTTTTTGAACTGGTTGTCGAGCAACTGGTATTGGCTGGCCAGCTGCAGCTGGTCGTTTTTCAGTTGCAGCTGCTCTATTTGGCTCTGCTGCTCTTGCGCGGCCTTCTTTTCGCTGGCCACATAGTAGATGAGAGTGCCTATTGCGGCCACAACCACTATTGCGGCCAGGGTGATGATTGCTTTTTTCGATGAGTCGGTCATAATGCTTTTTACTAACAGTCTTGATTTTTAAGTACTCTTTTTATTGTTTTGGCTACACGTCGAAATATTTTTCGGGCTTGGGCTTGGCGGCGGGCTTGGGCTGCTGGTTTTGCTGCTTCTGCTCGCGGTCGGCGTCGCTCTTTTTCTGCACCTTTTGCTTGTGCTTCTCGCGGTGAGGCTGCTGCTGCTTGTTTTCGGCAAAGCTCTTCACCATGTCTTCCACCGTTTCGCGGTTGCCCATAAGATAGTTGACGGTGATTTCGGCAATTATATGGCTCTTTTTCGACACCAGGTCGGCAATCAGCCCGCGCGAGCCGTCGGGCATGGTGCCACTGATGCACTTGGAGTCAAATCCGCTCACCTTCAGCTTTTCCACTTTGGTGTCGTACATATTGAAGTCGGCGGCCTTGCGGCGCAGATTGTCCTCTATTATTTTGGTGTCGCCATCGCGCTTCTCATACAGCTGCACGGTCATCACCATCTCGTCCCACCTGATTTCGAAGCGGGTGTTGGAGTTATAGGTCACCCAGCCGCCGTCAGGGGTCTCAAACGTGAGGTTGTGGCGGCTCCAGGTGTAAACCGCCGCCTGAGCCTGTACGCATCCGCCAATAGCGGCTGCGGCGGCGATGGCTGCCACAATGAGTTGATGCTTCAGTCTGTTCATATATTCTTTTTATCGTTATAGTTCATATTTTAATGCCGGGAGGGGGGCTACTTGCGCGCGCCCGCCTCGCTTAGCCAGCTGCGCCACTTCTGGCGCGAGCCGTTGAACACATTCATGTCCACCTCGCCGTCGATGCCGTCCACCGTGCCCCAGTGGCTGAACTGCTGCAAGTGGTGGCGGTAGTGCTTAAGCGACTCGGGCGAAGTGAAGGAGCAAAGCCACAGATAGTCGTGGTTGAGTTCGGTGCCGCGCACATACTTGCGGTAGCCGTCGCCATTGGTGTATATCATCACCTTGTAGCCACGTGCCTTGAGCGATGCCACCATGGCTCGCAGGCGGCTCAGCGTGGCGGCATCGTCGACCATATGGTCGTTGCTCCAGTCCTCCACAT
>CALBLR010000111.1 GCA_937896015.1 uncultured Prevotellaceae bacterium
CAATGCTGTCGTTGCTGCGGTCGCCGTCGTCAGTTGTGCTGACCCAAGCCTTAATTGTGTGCGTGCCGGCCGCGCTTATGCTGGCCTGCTTGCCGAACGTGTATTCCATCTCCTGGCTTGGCTGCAGGCTGGCTATCTGCTCCTCGACGGCCGTGCCGCCGTCAATCTGGTAGGCCACCTTCACGGCTGTCTGCGCCTTCTGTCCGTCGTTGCGCACCTTAATGGTGACAGTGTGGGCGGCGTTGGCAAGCACTGCTGCCGATGGCGCTGTGATGTCGAGGCACTGAACGTCTTCATAAGGCTCGCAGTAGGTGATTTGCGACACCGTCACTTGGCCCGCGGTGGCTGCGGTGAGTCCTATTATGTAGTCGCCGTCGGCGGGCACATCGAATGTGAAGTTTTGATACTGCTGGTCGAGCGTCTTTGCGAGCGAGCGCGACCCGACTTGAGTCTCAAATTTGCCCTTGGCCTGTGTCAGGTAAATGTTGACGCTGGCGTTGTCGTCGGTTGAGGCGCACAGCATCTTCACCTTCACTTTGCCCTTTTTCAGACTCACGCCCTTGGTGGTGTAGAGCACCGAAGCCTTTTTGGCGGGCGTGTAGACCCATGCCTTGTAGCGGTCCATGTAGGTCCAGCCCGTAGAGCGGTAGCTGTACGATGAGGCCAGGGCCTGCTGCAAGGTGGCCTCGGTGGCCGAGTAGGGCAGCGTGGCGCTTTCCGTCACTTCAACTGTGGCGCTGACGGTGTCGTTGGCTGCATAGGCGTCGCCGTCGGCTGTCACCCACGCGCGCACGGTGTGGCTGCCTGCGTCAAATGCCGCCTGCTGTGCAAATGTGTGCAGCAGGGTGTCGCCGGCGGCCAGAGGGTGGCTTATGGTCTCTGTCACAGCGTTGGCCCCGTCGATGTCATAGCCCACCTTGAAGCTGCTCACCGCCGCGCCGTAGTTGCTCACGCGCACACTCACGGGCTGCTGCCTCAGTGTGCCGCTGGTGAATGCCGCCATGCGGCTTGCGCTCATGTCGGTTTTTGCCTCGGCGGCGATGGCCACGTTGTCGAGATACAGCATTTGCGACACAAAGTTGCTGATTGGCGACCCGTGGTCGTGAAATGCTATGCGCACCGTCTGGCCGGCATATTTGCTCAGGTCAAGGCTGCGCCAGTGCCAATTGGCATAGACGCGCGGAATTTCGCACATCAGCGTGTCGGTGAATGCGGTGGTGTCGGCCGTGGTGGTCGACACCAGCACGTCGAGCCTTATGCGCTGCGCGTCGCTCGTCACGTTGCTGGTGTTGTAGCCTGCGGCCACGGCCATCATAAAGTTGAGCGCGTCGCCTTGGCCCACGGCCACGGGCGGCGAAATCAGCCAGTTGCTGGGCGGCACCTTGCCCATGGCCATAAGGCCGCCCGTCTTCGACACGGCGCATTTGGCGCCGCCAAGTTTGTTTACGGTGATTTGGCCGCTTTTGAACTGTGTGTCGGTGGCATACTGTGCCTGCGTCCACAGTCCCTTGCCCGCTGCGGCATGGACTTCGGTCCAGCCGTCGGCCGTCACGCTGTCGGCCTCAAATGTGGCGCTCAGCGTCTGCGCCGACGCTGCCGGCCACGCCGCCGCGGCTGCGAGCATAGTGGTGAGTAAAAGTTCCTTTCTCATGTTTCAATGAAATTATGGATTGTGTCTTTTTGCTGCAAAATTAGGCAATATTGTGGCAACAAGCTGGTTTTGAGCCATGCAATAACTACTGCGTGCCTTTTGCGCTGCACCGACAATTACCACTGCACCACAGTGTATGAGCTTGAAACGCAGCACTTAACAGCTCCGCTTCAATGACAACAAAAGTAAAATAAAATTTGGAAAGTTGGTAATAAATTTAAATTAAATATGGCTTGTGCGCTTCGGTTAATTTACTTGGCGGTTAGAATTGGTGTAAAAATGTAACAAGGCTGTCTTGCTGCTTAAGGCCGAATTTCTTGCGCAGGCGGTTGCGCGCCGACTCCACGCTGCGCACTTCGCGAAAGGGGATGTCGGCAATGCTCTTGGTCGACAGCCC
>CALBLR010000112.1 GCA_937896015.1 uncultured Prevotellaceae bacterium
TGGACGGCGTGGCCCCCAACAACCGCGCCGCAAAGGCCAGCATCGACATTGCCCTGCACGACCTGCTGGGCAAAATCATGGGCCAGCCGTGGTACAAAATTTGGGGCCTCGACCCCGCCAAGGCGCCTAACACCAGCTTCACCATAGGCATCGACAAGGAGGATGTGGTGCGCCAAAAGGTGCGCGAAGCCGCCCCCTACAAGGTGCTTAAAGTGAAAATGGGCCTCGACAACGACAAGGAGACCGTGGAGGTGATTCGCAGCATGACCGACGTGCCTCTGTGCGTCGACGCCAACCAGGGCTGGAAGAACAAGGAGGAGGCTCTGGACATGTGCTACTGGCTAAAGGAGCGCGGATGCCTGTTTGTGGAGCAGCCATTCGACAAGACTTGGATCGACGAGACCGCATGGCTGCGCGAGCGCTCGCCGCTGCCCCTCATAGCCGACGAGGCCTTCCAGCGCCTGCCCGACATTGTGCGCTTCAAGGGCGTGTACGACGGCATCAACATCAAGCTCATGAAGAGCACCGGCCTGCACGAGGCCTACGAGATGGTGGTGCTGGCCCGCGCGCTGGGCATGAAGGTGATGGTGGGCTGCATGACCGAGACCTCATGCGCCGTGACTGCCGCCGCCAATCTTGCCCCGCTTGTCGACTTTGCCGACCTCGACGGCAATCTGCTCATTGCCAACGACCGCTTCAAGGGCATGACCGTGGAGAATGGCAAGGTCACCCTGCACGACATTCCCGGCATTGGCGTGAAGCCGCTGTTCAAGTAGCCGCGGTGCGCACGCATAACTAAAAAACGCATTGCGCAGACGTCTGCCCTGTGGCGGCGCGTGACCGAAACACGCTGCTGCGGGTGGCGTCTGCTATTTTTTTGTCAAACCAGATCAATAGCATTTTTTCTACCGATGAACCGACCATACCTTGGCCTTTGGGCTCTGCTGGTGGTGGCGCTTGCCATAGTGGCCGCGCTGTCGTTTTGCCCCAAAGTGGCTGCCGACCTTCACCTGAAGACCGCCGGGTTTGCCGAGACGCTGTTTGCCCCCCCACAGCCTGCCGCCCCCGCCGCCAAGGCGCAGGGCCGCAAGCCCTCTGGCGCCTACCGCCGCCCGCAGACGGTGAAGACCGACACCGCCTCCAAGACCATCCTCTTCATTGGCGACTCCATGCTCGAGGGCCTCAGCCCGCGCCTGGCCGCCTATGCCAAGCGCAACGGTCACACGCTGGTGAGCGTCATCTGGTACAGCTCGTCGACCGAGGTGTGGGGCAGCACCACCAAGCTAAAGGATTACATAGCACGGTTTCACCCCGACTATGTGATGGTGTGCCTCGGCGCCAACGAGCTGTTTGTGCCCGACATTGCCAAGCGCCGTCAGCGCTACCTCAACGCCATGCTCAGCCAAATAGGCCGGCTGCCATACATCTGGATTGGCCCGCCCAACTGGAAGCCCGACACCGGCATCAACCAGATGCTGCAGTCCACCCTGGCCCCGGGCAGCTTTTTCCTGAGCAACGGCCAGCACTTCGACCGCGCCGCCGACGGCGCCCACCCCACGCGCCAGTCGGCCGCGCAGTGGATGGACCGAGTGTGCCGCTGGATAGTGGCCAAGTCGGCTCATCCCATCAGGCTCGAGCGGCCCGCCGAGCAGTCGGCCCACTGCCGCACTCTGGTGTTGCAGCCAGTGCGGTAGCACCGGCTAATCACCCTAACCCAACGAAATTTATTGACGCATGGACACCCAACCGCTTTCATTCACCCTATCCACCCTGCTGCACAACGTGTGCGGCCAGCTAAGCTACGACCCCGGCCACCAGCTGATGTTCTCCAGCGGACTGTTCTGGGTGCTGTTTGTGCTGCTGATGCCCATTTACGCCATGCTGCGCTCGCGCCGCTGGCAGCAAATGCTGTTTGTGGTGGCCTTCAGCCTGTTTTTCTACTACAAGAGCAGCGGCTGGTGCTTCTTGCTGATGGTGCTCACCTCGCTGGCCGACTGGCACCTGGCGCGGCTCATAGCCGCCAGCGCCTGCCGCCGCCGGCGCCTCAGGCTGCTTGTGTGCTCGCTTGTGTGCTCGCTTGGCGTACTGTTCTTCTTCAAATACACCAACTTCGCCCTGTGCAACATCGATGCCCTGCTGGGCCGCAACTTCCATCCGCTCGACATAGTGCTGCCCGTGGGCATCTCGTTCTACACCTTCCGCTCTATAAGCTATGTGGTCGACGTGTACAAGGGCCGCCTCGCCCCAGAGCGAAGCTACCTCAACTATGTGTTCTTCCTCTCGTTCTTCCCGGCACTGGTGGCCGGCCCCATAGTGCGCGCCACCCACTTCATGCCCCAGCTGCACAAGCCGCGCCCCGTCACCGCCCAAATGGTGTATGGCGGCCTGTGGCTGATAATGATGGGACTCGTGAAAAAGTGCGTCATGGCCGACTATCTGGCCCAGTACACCAATCTGGTGTTCAACTCTCCCGCCACCTACGGCGGCATAGAGTCGCTCATGGCCATGCTGGGCTACACCGCGCAAATCTACTGCGACTTTTCGGGCTACAGCGACATGGCCATAGGCCTCGGCTCCATCATGGGCTTCGACCTTGGTCAGAACTTCGACTTCCCCTACCGCTCGCTCAGCGTCACCGAGTTCTGGCGGCGCTGGCACATGTCGCTGTCATTTTGGCTGCGCGACTACATCTACATTCCACTGGGAGGCAACCGCTGCAGCCGCCTGCGCCAGTATGCCAACCTCATGGCCACCATGCTGCTCGGCGGCCTGTGGCACGGCGCCGCGTGGCAGTTTGTGGCCTGGGGCGCGGGTCACGGCGCGGCCTTGTGCCTGCACAA
>CALBLR010000113.1 GCA_937896015.1 uncultured Prevotellaceae bacterium
AACCGCGAAGAGAGGCTGAAGTTTGTGCTGGCAGCCTACAATGCTGGCATAGGCCACGTGGCCGACGCAATGGCCCTGGCCAAGAAATACGGCAAAGACCCGCAAGTGTGGTATGACAATGTGGAGGAGGCCATATCGTGGAAGTCCAACCCCGACTTCTACAACGACCCAGTGTGCCGCTACGGATACTTCCGCGGCCGCCAAACCATAGCCTACGTCAAGGAGGTGGAGCGGCACTACCACCACTACAAGAACAGACACAAGTGAACGATAACGTAAACAGAAACATCAAAAAAACATAGAATTATGAAAAAGACTTATTTAACAACGGCGGTGGTGCTCGCACTTGCCTCATCGATAACGATGAACTCATGCATTGGCAGCTTTGCACTCACCAACAAGGTGCTGGCCTGGAACAAGCAGATAGGCAGCAAGTTTGTCAACGCGCTCGTGTTTGTGGGCCTGCACATTCTGCCCGTTTACGAGCTGTCGTTTGTAGCCGACATCCTGGTTATAAACTCGATTGAGTTCTGGTCGGGCGACAACCCAGTGACTGCAAGCACCCGCGTTATCGACGGCAAAGACGCCAAATATCTGGTGAAGTGCGACAAGTCGGGCTACACCATCACCAACCTCAGCGACAAAAGTGTGGTGAAGTTTGACTACAACAGCGCCGACAACTCATGGTCGCTCAATGCCAATGGCAAAAGCACCAAATTCATGCAGTTTGTCGACGACTCGCACGTGAAGATGATCACACCCAACGGCGACTTCACGACCGTGGAGCTGAGCCAAGAAGGCCTTATGGCCTATGAGCAGCTGGCCAACGGCACTCTCTACGCAATGAAGTAGCCCAGTTCAAATAAAACATGCCACAAAAAGCAGTTACGAATCCGTAACTGCTTTTTTTCATATTGCGACATTAAAAGCGGAATTTGGATTTGCGATCCAAATCAGAAACGCATAAAAGGCCATTGGAGTACAGACTGATTGAGGCTTCAAATATTTTCTAATGGCCTCTTTTTGCTGTTCAGATTCAATGCCTAAATCTTTAAAATTAGAGGAGCTGCAGTGCGATGGCGGCGCACGCTTCGGCGTCGGCCAGGGCGTGGTGGTGCTTGGTGAGGTCGTAGCCGCAATATGCGGCCACCGTCTGCAGCTGGTGGTTGGGCAGCCGCTTGCCAAGCTTGGCTCTTGAGGCACGGCAGGTACAATAGAAGCGGTAGCCGGGATAGTCCATGCCATAGGTGCGGAATGCGGCCTTGAGGCAGCCTTCGTCAAACGGGCTGTTGTGGGCCACAAGCGGCAGCCCCTCTATCTTTGGAGCTATCTGCCGCCATACGTCGGGAAATAGTGGAGCGCCCTCCACATCGTCGATGGTGAGGCCGTGCACCTGCGTGGTCCAATAGGTGAAATAGTCGGGTTCGGGGTAAATGAGGCTGTAAAAGCGGTCGACCACCTCACGTCCACGCACTATCACCACCCCAACGCTGCACACGCTTGAGCGGCTACCGTTGGCCGTTTCAAAATCAATGGCTGCAAAATCGTCCATAAGTCTATATTGTGTTCTTATATTGTTATTCTAATCATTCTCATACATTTTCCACATTTCAGCCACCCACTGATGCATCTCGTGCCGCAGTGCGGCGGGGCTGATGACCTCAATCATGCCGCCGGCGCGCAGCAATTCCATCACAAAGTCGTAGGTCACGCACAGATATAGCTCAAAATCGGCGTAGCCTGGACCAGAACCAATCTCCCTTTGCGACTGGTGCAGCGGCAGCGAGCGCATGTAGTGCCGATGCTGACCGTAGGCCCGCACCACCACACGCTCGGGCTTGGCCTCACTGTCGAGCACAACGCCAAAGTAGGTCATGAAATATGACTTGGCGTCAAAGTCATCGGGCAGCCTGAAGCTGGAGCCAGTCTCGGTCACGGCTTCAATGCGGTCGAGCCCATAGATGCGCATTTCACTCTTTCCCACATTTCTTGCAAGCATATACCAGCGCCGCTGAAACATTTTAAGGCAATATGGCTCGACGGCAAACGTGTATGGCCGGCCGAACTCAAATCCCTTGTAGGTGATGTCAACCACGCGGTTGCTTTTCATTGCCGACATAATCTCGGGCAGGAAATTGCGGCTCGACGGAATGTCTTCAGCTATGATGCGCCCGCTGAGCGACAGGTTTTGCGACAAGGCTGTGGCCGTGGTGTAGGTGTCGAGCAGCCAGCGGTTGAGCTCGCCGCTGCGCAGAGCCTCGGGATTGGAGATGCGGTAGCGGTAGCCGCAGCGCCTTTGACACTCAATATCGACGCCGAATATCATGAGAATGTCGCGCTTCCAGCGGTCGAACGTCTGTCGGGGCAGCGGCTGCCCGCCGCTCACGGTGTCGTCGGCCACCCACTTGCCGTTGAGTTCCCTTAGCGACATTCCATGGTCGCCGGCCCTGTACAGAGTGTTGAGCACCCAAACGTATTTTTCAAAAACTGTCATTCTTACTCTTGATTGTTGCCGCTGCAAATATACTAAATAACATGACTCATTCTGCGATGCAACTGCACAAAAAAGCAATGCCCGCAAGGCTAAAGCAAGTCTTGCGGGCAATTGCATATGTTTTATCCCAGTCGAGGGAATTAATTCACGTCTTTAAGCACCTCGAAGTTTGACTTTTCGAGCTGCTCGGCCGCATAAGCCTTGTCGAGCACAAACGTCTTTTTACGCGACGACGGAATCTTATACATCGCCTCCATCATAATGGTCTCGAATATCGACCGAAGTCCGCGTGCACCCAGCTTATACTCGATGGCTTTGTCGACAATGTAGTCGAGCGCGTCGTCGGCCACCGAAAACTTCACGCCATCCATGGCCATCAGTTTCTCATATTGGCGCACAATGGCGTTTTTGGGCTCGGTGAGAATGCGGCGCAAGTCTTCGCGCTTAAGCGGCTCAAGATTGGTGAGAATGGGCAGACGGCCAATGATTTCGGGAATCAGGCCATATGAGCGCAAGTCTTGAGGGGTGACGAAGTGCAGCAGTTTCGACGACTCAATGCGGCGCATCTTGCTGTCGGTGCCGTAGCCCACAACATGGGTGTTGAGGCGCTGCGCGATTTTGCGCTCTATGCCCTCGAAGGCACCGCCGCACACAAAGAGGATGTTTTTAGTGTCGACAGGAATCATCTTCTGCTCGGGGTGCTTGCGTCCGCCTTGCGGCGGCACGTTGACTATCGAGCCCTCGAGCAGCTTGAGCAGTCCCTGCTGCACGCCCTCGCCGCTCACGTCGCGCGTGATTGACGGGTTGTCGCCCTTACGGCCTATCTTGTCGATTTCATCTATGAACACGATGCCGCGCTCGGCCTCCTTCACATCGTAGTCGCAAGCCTGCAGCAGGCGGGTGAGCAGGCTTTCGATGTCCTCGCCCACATAGCCTGCCTGCGTGAGCACAGTGGCGTCAACTATGGCGAAAGGCACTTTCAGAAACTTGGCAATGGTCTTGGCCAGCAGCGTCTTTCCAGTGCCAGTGGGGCCGACGATGATGATGTTAGACTTTTCTATGTCCACATCGTCGTCTTGCGGCTGAAGCAGGCGCTTGTAGTGGTTATACACAGCCACCGACAGATATTTTTTTGCGTCGTCCTGCCCTATAACATATTCATCGAGGTGCGCCTTGATTTCGGCGGGCTTGGGCAGCGACTTCAGGTCGAACTTTGGCTCAGAGCCAGAGTTGGAAGCCTGCTTCAAGTATTCGCGGGCAAGCTCATCGGCACGTTCGGCACACTCATTGCAGATGCAAACTCCCTCAATGCCAGGCATCAGCAGTTCCACCTCGCTCTGGCCGCGACCGCAGAAGCTGCAATGCAGCTCATCTTTTTTCTTTGCCATCTAATGTCTTATCAGTTTTTTGATTTGATTTACTTGCTGCGCTCCAGAATTTTGTCGATCATGCCGTAGTCGAGGGCTTCGGCCGAAGTCATCCAGTGGTCGCGGTCGCTGTCGGCATACACCTTGTCGTAGGGCTGGCCTGAGTGGTCGGAAATGATGGTGTAGAGCTCTTTTTTGAGCTTCTGGATTTCGCGCGCGGTGATTTCGATGTCGGAGGCCTGGCCCTGCACGCCGCCCAGAGGCTGGTGAATCATTACGCGCGAGTGCTTGAGGGCAAAGCGCTTGCCCTTTTCACCGGCCACAAGCAGCACAGCGGCCATCGAGGCGGCCATTCCGGTGCAGATGGTGGACACGTTGCTCTGCACATACTGCATGGTGTCGTAGATGCCAAGGCCGGCATACACCGAGCCGCCGGGAGAGTTGATGTAGATCGACACGTCCTTGCCGGGGTCGGTGGAGTCGAGGAACAGCAGCTGCGCTTGAATCACATTGGCTGTATAGTCGTCGATTTGCGTGCCGAGGAATATGATGCGGTCCATCATCAGGCGCGAGAACACGTCCATCTGAGCCACATTTAGCTTGCGCTCTTCGATGATGGTGGGCGAAATGTAGCTGTCGCTGACAGCCTGTGAATACTGGTCGAGAGCGAGGCCGCTCATGCCCAGATGCTTTACCGCGTAGTTGCGGAATTCGCTTTTACTTTCCATTCTTTTTTTGATGTGTTTACGGTTATTTCTAATTAAAAGTCAACTGCAATTTTGACGTTACAGGCCGTAGCGGCCTTCGGTAACAAATGGAGCGGCAAGAAAATTAACCCTTTGCCGCTCCATGAATATTGTGTGAGTGCGCGCGCCGCCCTAATGAGAAGCCTTACCGCCAAAGCGGCTGTGCGGCCAGTCGGCGCCCGCCTCGAGAGATTGCAATTTATTTTTTCTCAAACAGCTTGTTGAACTCCTCAACGGTCACATTCTTCTCGTTGAGCGACACAGCGTCTTTAACGGCTGCGAACACCTTGTCGTCGAATGCGCGGTTCTGGATTTCGGTTGCATATTCCGACTTCTCCAGGAGTTCGTTGGCGTAGCGTTCGATCACATCATCGGGGATGTTGGTCATGCCATACTGCGCAAACTGCTGAGCGGCATAGAAGCGTGCCAGGCGCAGGACATCGTCCTTTTCAATCTTAACGTTGAGCGTGGTGGCCACCTTCTCTTTGATGAGCTGCCACACGATCTGCTCGCGGGTCTTGGGATAATTCTCCTCAACGGTCTTTTCATTGGCGTCCTTGCCGGTGCGGGCCAGCAGGAAGCGCTTCAGGAACTCGTCGGGCAGTTCAAGGTCGCCAACCTTTTTCTTCAGCACTTCTTCGGCATCGATGGTGAAGCGGAAGTTGCTGTCGTTCTTAAGCTGGTTGGCAATCATTTCCTTCAGTTTCTCAAGATATGTGGCTTCGTCTTTTGCCTCGTCCTTGCCAAGCACGTTGTCGAAGAACTCCTGGTTCATCTCTGCCTCTTGGTTAACGAGTATCTCGTTGGGCACAAACTTGAAGTCCGACTTGATTTCTGCATCCTTCTTGTCGACGTTGAGCATGGCGGCAAGCTCGGTAACGTTGCCGTCGGCAGCCTTGTAGGGGTTGAACACGATTTCGTCGTTCACCTTATGGCCCACAAACTTCTTCTTCTCGTCGTCGTTCTTAAGATACTGCGGCGAGATGATGGTCTTCTCCACCTTCACGCCATCGGCTTTCTCGGTGCCGTCTTCGTTGAGCTCAACCATTGAGCCGCGCAGCAGCGAGTCTTCAGCGGCAGTTTCGCCAGGCACCTGCTTGCCAAAACGCTTCTTGAAGTTTTCGTTCTGCTTGTCGATCATCTCCTGACTCACTTCGATGTTGTAGTAAGGCACCTTTACGCGCTTGTCGAGTTTCAGCTCGAACTCAGGAGCCAGACCCAGGTCGAATTTGAATGCGAAATCCTTGTCGGTGTTGAAGTTCACCTTGGTGTCCTTCGACAGCATAGGCTCGCCCAGCACGTTAAGCTTGTTTTCGTGTATAT
>CALBLR010000114.1 GCA_937896015.1 uncultured Prevotellaceae bacterium
CCCCCTCGCCGCATCCCGTTCAGAAAAACGCGGTGGTCTTGGCGTTGACAATGAGGTCGAGATTCACATCGCGGCCTATCACCCGCATCATTCTCACCTGCTCCACCGACAGCGGCACCACAAAGATGCTGTCGTCGTTGTCATACATGGCCTGCACCTCGTGCAGGTCGCGCTCAATGTCGCGGCACACCGCAGCCGGGGCGTTGCCCATGAAGATGCTGCGCTGAATGCGGTGGCAGCCCTTGCGCAGCAAGTATTTTGCCACGGCGGTGCGCACCTTGTTGGCCGCTATGTCATACATCACAAAAAACAGCATGTTTCCAGGTTTTATGCAGTCGCCGCTGTCGAGCACGTCGATTATGGCGCGCAACCGCCCCTCGAGCGACTCAATGGCGTCGACAGGGCAGCTGCGCTCGGCGTCGACAGGGCGGTGTCCCGCCAGCGACGCCTGCCGCTTGAGCATGGCCCGGCGCAGAATGCTGAGCGGATTTTTGGCCTTTCCCATGCGGCAATGAGGCTAATCCACAGTGGCAAGCTGCCCGTCGAGGTAGTTTTTCACAAATCGGCGCATAAGCGCGTTGAGCTCGGGCGAGGTGCCGCGGCGCGGCGACTCCACCACCGAGAAGCCCTTGCGGCCGTAGAACAGGTTGAGCTCGGCCGTGCGCGTCGAGCTTTTCATCACCAGCTTTTTGCCATACTGGATGTCGCGCTCGCCGGCCAGCTCGATGCCTATGTCGGCTATGGCCGCGCGCAGGCCCTGCATGGCCTGCTCAACCTCTTCGGGCACATACACGGGGCGCTCATCGGCCGCCTTGGGTTTGATGGCTCCCAGCACCGACTTGATGCGGCTCATCACAGCCGCGTCGGGGTCGGCAGGGGCTGACGCAGGCTGCGGAGCGGCCTTGGCGGCCTCGGCCTCATGCCGGCGGCACTCGCGCTGCACGTCGGCAAGGGTCTGGGTGCTGCCTGTGTCGATCACCGCACCCATATCCACAGGCTGGGCCGAGGGGTTGATCCACGCCTCGGGGTCGGCGCTCACAAAGCAGGCGCGGGCGGCGTCGCTGGTGCGCGTGTCAACTGCGCCCTCAAGGCCAAGCTGCGCCGCAAGCATGGTGGCAAACCGCTTGTAGAACAGCGAATACAGGCCGGCGTCATAGCACTTGTCCTTGAGCAGGAACAGCGCCTTCACCCCGTCGCCACCAGGCGAGGTGAAGCACAGGTGCACGCGCTCGTCGGCCCGCAGGCGGCTCTTCACCGCATCGGCGGTGGTGCCGTGGGCCATGAGGTTGTCGATGTCGATAAAGAAGCAGTCGGTGTAGGCAAAGTTGTCCACCTTGCGATACTGGGGGTTAAACGAGCCGCACACCACGTAGGGCAGCTGCCGCTTGAGGGCGTCGTAGCGCTTGGCGTCGAGCATCTTCACCGTGCGCAGCTGGCGCAGAAGCGCCTCGGTGGCCGGCTTGGGGTGGACAATGCGTTCATACAGTTGCTGTGAATTGAGACCGACGAGGCGGTCGGAGGCGGTTATGCATGTGCCTGCCATTAGTGTAGCC
>CALBLR010000115.1 GCA_937896015.1 uncultured Prevotellaceae bacterium
ACGTGATTCCTCTCCTGTGATTCGAGCAGGCCGATTTGCCATTGCGCTCGGTTTACACTAATTTTGCACTAATTATGACTGAAGAAAAAAAACTTGAAATAGAAGAGAAGATAGTGGAGATGCTGAAGACGGTGTTCGACCCAGAGATTCCGGTCGACGTCTACAGCTTGGGCCTTATCTATAAAATCGACCTCGACGACGACGGCAATGTGAACATCGACATGACGCTCACCGCGCCCAATTGCCCCATGGGCGACTTCCTGTTTGAAGACATCCGCCAAAAGGTGGAAAGCATCGACGGCGTGAAGAGTGTGGCCGTGAACCTCGTGTTTGAGCCCGAGTGGGACCAGAGCATGATGAGCGACGAGGCCAAACTTGAACTTGGCATGCTCTGACGGTTAGGCTATGGGCAGCAAGGTTTATTTCATGAGCGACCTGCACCTGGGGGCGCACTACATAGCCGACCACCGCGCCCATGAGCGCCGCGTGGTCGGCTTTCTCGACAGCATTGCAGGTGATGCGGCCGAGCTTTACTTGCTGGGCGACATCCTTGACTACTGGTATGAATACCGCACGGTGGTGCCGCGCGGGCACGTGCGCTTTTTCGCCGCGCTTGCGCGCCTTGCCGACAGCGGTGTGCGCATCTACTGGATGACGGGCAACCACGATGTGTGGCTGTTCGACTACCTGCGCGACGAGATAGGGCTCACCGTGCTCAAGGGCCACACCGTGGCCACCATCATGGGCTGCCGCTTTTTTCTGAGCCACGGCGACGACGTGGGCCGCCGCCCGGCCATGTACCGCTTCATGCGCTGGTGCTTCTACAACCGCGTGTGCCAGGCGCTGTATGCCGCCATTCATCCGCGCTGGACCTATCAGATAGCCGCTGGCTGGTCGGCCGACAACCGCACCTCGCGCACGCCGCAAAGCGAGCTCGCCGGAGCCGAGGCCAGCGCACGCAGCCTTTTGGAGTTCTCCGAGGACTACAACGGCCGTGGCGGAGGCATAGCCCACTTCGTGTATGGCCATCTGCACATAGCGCGCCAGCAGAGCCTTGCCGCTGGCGGCGACGTCACTTTTCTTGGCGACTGGATTACCAAGAGCACCTATGCCGTGTTCGACGGCGCCGAGCTGCGCCTTTGCTCATTTGGCAGCGAGAGCACAGCCTCTGCCCCTAAAAGCGGAATTAAATGAATTTAACTTGCCGGTAAATGACTGTTAAATTTGGAAACAAACGATTAAATTTTAGCGGTTTAACCACTTTGGGCGTATCGGCATAGCCAAATAAACTGTTAAAAACATGTTTTTAAATATATTTTTAAATTTGCAATGATGTGGCAAGCCCACTATCTTTGCAGCATAAACCTAAAGCAATCTTTTTACCTTAATATGAGTTATACCTATTGAAGACCTAAAGAGCTATTTTTGAGTAGAAAATAGCTCTTTATGTTTTTTATGCCCCATTGCAAGCCTGGCGCATCGTGGCCAACATTATGGCAGCCTCTGGTGGCTATTCTCGTTTTTTGTTACTACCTTTGTGCAGACAACAATTTTATCAGTCATTCAAAGCATGAAACAGAATTGGCGACCCGGAACAATGGTCTATCCGCTGCCGGCGGTGCTCGTGAGCTGCGGCTCGGACGAGAGTGAATATAATGTGTTCACCGCCTCGTGGGTGGGCACCATCTGCTCCGACCCGGCCATGTGCTACGTGTCGATCCGCCCCGAGCGCCACAGCTACGCCATAGTGAAGCGCAACATGGCCTTCACCCTCAACCTCACCAACCGCGCTCTGGCGCGCGCCACCGACTGGTGCGGAGTGCGCTCGGGACGCGACTACAACAAGTTTGCCGAAATGGGCCTCACCCCCGTGCCCGGTGTGACCACGGCAGCGCCCTACATAAGCGAAGCCCCCATGAGCATCGAGTGCCGCGTGCGCGATGTGGTGCACCTGGGCACCCACGACATGTTTATAGCCGAGGTGACCAATGTCATTGCCGACGACCGCTACATCGACCCACGCACTGGAGCCTTCGACATGAAGCAGGCCGACCTCATAGCCTACTGCCACGGCCAGTATTACACGCTGGGCGAGCCGCTTGGCCACTTCGGGTGGAGCGTGCGCAAGAAGAAGCAGAAATAATCCGTTTTAATCAACACATATAACATCTATCTTCAACTTATGGAAAGAGACATCGAAATCTTCAACATCATCGAGAAGGAGCATAAC
>CALBLR010000116.1 GCA_937896015.1 uncultured Prevotellaceae bacterium
CTCCTGCATCTGCTTGAAGAGCTCGTGGCGGGTGAAGGGCAGACGGCCGTTGTTGTAAACGATGCCCCAGCCCTGGAAGGCCTCCTGGTGGCGCTGCACCTTGCTGGCTTCCATACCGCCGAGCACGTTGATGGTGTGCTTGCCGCCGAGCACAGTGTTGTACTGGGCTGTGCCGCGGAAGTCATACTGTGCCACCGAATACTGCGTGAAGTAGAGGATACCGCCCTTGGGCAGCACCGAGATAGGCAGCGAGTTGGCATCGTCGGGGTCGGTGTAGAGGTAGGTGTTGCTTGAGCGAATCAAGGCGTCCTCAGGGTCGATACCGGCGCGGTAGGCCAGAGCCTGGTTGCTGTTGTCCTTCACATAGTGGTTCTGGTCGCTGCTGCTGTAGCGGTAAGAGCCAAGAAGGTTGATGTCAAGACCCTTGATGGGGGTGATGTTGAGTTCGCCCTGGAACTTGAGGTCTTGCACATTGATGTCGATATAGTTCTCCTGCAACTCGTCGAATATGTTGAAGTTGCTGTAGTTGCGCTTGTACACTGTGTTGGGGTCGAGTGTGCGCGAAGTGTTCATTGCGTAGCTGAAGGGGTTGATGTCGAACGAGCGCTTAACCTCGCCGTTCACGGCGTCAATGTCCTGGCTCAGGGTGCCAGGAGCCTTCTGCTTGCGGTAGCTGTCGCTGGTGAGGATCTTCACCTTGATCTTGTCGGTGAGGCGGTATTGTGCGTTGGCGTTGAAGGTGTAGCGTTCAACGCGGCTCGACTTGTACCAGCCGGGATCGTTCATGAGCGACATAGAAGTGTAGAAGTTGCCACGGTCGGTGCCACCCGAGATGCTCACTGCGTGGTTCTGCATCACGTTGTTGTTAAACAGCAGGTCGAACCAGTTGGTGTTGCGGAACTCGGCCTCGCGCAGATAGGCGTTTTTGGCCGCGGTGGTGTTGGGCATGCCGAAGCTGCCGTTCTCGTAGCTGTTGATGAGGCCATACATGTGGCCGTAGATACCAGTGTTGGAAGCCTTGGCCAGCGAAGAGAACTCGAGCCAGCCTTTCTGCTCCATTTCCTTATATATACCCATCTGCTCCTGCGAGTTGCAGATGTTGTATTCGTTGTAGCTGGGCTTCAGGCGGTAGGTGAACTCGCCGGTGTAGTTGATGGAAGTGTGACCAGCCTTACCGCTCTTGGTGGTAACGACAATCACACCGGCCATAGCCTTGGCACCATATATAGATGTGGCCGAGCCGTCCTTAAGCACCTGGAAGCTCTCGATGTCGTCGGCATTGAGGCCGGCGATGGCCGAAGAAATCAGTGTGACGGCGTCGCCCGACGAGAGGTCGTCGGCGCTGACATCGACTGCGTCTTCAAGCACCACGCCATCGACCACCCACAGGGGCTTAGATGTGCCATAGATAGAAGTGGCGCCACGCACACGAATTTTGGGCGCGGTACCGAAAGTACCGGTCACGTTCTGCACCTGCACACCGGCCACCTTGCCTTCGAGGCCGCGGCTGATGTCGGCCACACCCGAGAGTTTGGCCTTGTCGGCGTCGACCTTGGCGGTGGCGCCGGTGAAGAGGCGGCGGTCGATTTTCTGCATACCTGTTGCAACGACCTCAACCTCGCCGAGTGTTGTTGACTTAGAGCTGAGCACGACCTTCATAGGGGTGCCTGGCGTAACAGCCACCACCTTAGTACCGTGACCAACGTAAGAAACCTCAAGATGCGACTTTGCAGATGGCACATTGAGTGTGAATTTGCCGTCAATGTCTGTGGTGGTTCCGATAGAGGGTTTCTCCTTAACCTTTATCGATGCTCCAATCACAGGTTCATTGTCGTCAGATGAAATCACGACACCTGTCACGCTTACCTGGGCAAACGAGCAGAGTGACACAAGTGATATCACCATGAGCAAAAGTAACTTTTTTAGACTCATAAGCACTGATAATTTTTATTTATTTGTTTTTTAACATA
>CALBLR010000117.1 GCA_937896015.1 uncultured Prevotellaceae bacterium
GCGAGCGGTCGACGGGCGTAATTCTGGCCATCGGCAAGGTGCAGACCATGGCCGGGATGCAGTGACGCTCGCAGTGCACTCATTATTAAACGACAATAGAGACAATGGGAGACAATGTTTTTGAGGCGGTCAATTCCGCCGTTGTCTAACATTGTCTCTATTGTCGTTTTTTAAAAATTCGGTGGATTGCGGTTTTTTGGTGGATGGCATCACCAGTTTATCACCACCATTAGTGATTGCACGGGCGGCTGAGCGTGAGTAACTTTGCACCGATGAAAAGAGCAGCAACACTTTGCATGGCTGCGGCAGCCGTGACGGCAGCAATCGCAGCCCCCGTGGCAGAAGCGCGGCAGGCCACCGACTCGGTGACCCTGGCGGGCGTAACGGTAACAGCCATAAAGCAGTCGGCAGACATGCGCACGCAGGCCACGGCCTCGACTGTGCTCAGCCGCCGCGATGTGGAGCGCAACGAGGTGACAGGGGCCAAGGCAGCCTCGGGCATGGTGCCCAACCTGTATGTGCCCGACTACGGCTCGCGCATGACATCGACCATATATGTGCGCGGCATAGGCGCGCGCATCGACCAGCCCGCAGTGGGGCTGAACATCGACAATGTGCCCGTGCTGAGCAAGGAGAACTACGACTTCGATCTGCTGGACATAAGCCGCATTGAGATGCTGCGCGGGCCTCAAAGCGCCCTGTATGGGCGCAACACCATGGGCGGCGCCATCAACATCTACACCCTGTCGGCCATGAGCTACCAGGGCACGCGGCTGCTGGCCGAGTATGCCAGCGGCCAGAGCTACCGCGCCGGGGCAAGCCACTATGCGCGCCTGGGAGGCAACATGTGGCTGGGCGCGGGAGCATACTTCACATCCACCGGCGGCCAGTTTACCAACCTGTATAACGGCCGCAAATGCGACTGGGAGCATCAGGGATATGCCCGCGCCAAGCTGGAGTGGCAGCCCTGCAGCCGGGTGCTGGTGAGCAACTCGCTGTCGCTGACCATGAGCCGCCAGGGCGGCTACCCGTATGAATACATGGCCACGGGCCAGATAAGCTACAACGACACTTGCTTCTACCGCCGCACGGCGGTGCTCGACGGACTCACGGTGAGTGCCGACCTGGGCAGCGTGCAGCTGTCGGGAATCAGCAGTTTCCAATATATCGACGACAACATGACGCTCGACCAGGACTTCACCCCCCTGCCCTACTTCACCCTGACGCAGGCGAGGCGCGAGTGGGCACTGACGCAAGACGTGGTGGCGCGCAGCCATGGTGCCGAAGAGGGGCGCTACCAGTGGCTGGCGGGCCTCTTCGGATTCTACCGCCACAGCACCATGGATGCGCCTGTCACCTTTCTCGACACAGGCATAAGCCAGCTGATTGAGGACCACCGCAACCAAGCCAACCCCGACTACCCGATACGCTGGGACGAGCGCAGCTTTGTGCTGGGCAGCCACTTCGGCCTGCCGCTGTGGGGCGTGGCCGCATACCACCAGTCGACGCTCGACCTTGGCCGGGTGGCCCTCACAGCCGGGCTGCGCGTGGACTATGAGCGCGCCGGGCTGAGCTACACCAGCACCACCCACACGGGCTACAGCACGCTCGAGGCCGCCACAGGCGCCGTCTACAGCCACACGGCCATCGACATCGACGACCACGGCAACATGCACAAGGAGTTTGTGCAGCTGCTGCCCAAGTTCACGGCCACATGGAGGCCGTGGGGCAAGGAGAAGCCCCACACGCTGTATGCCTCGGTGAGCAAAGGCAGCAAGGCGGGCGGATACAACACGCAAATGTTCAGCGACGTGCTGCAGCAGCGGCTGATGGGGGTGATGGGCATAGGCGCCAGCTACGACATTGGCAAAGTGGTGGGCTACAAGCCCGAAAAGGCGTGGAACTATGAGGCGGGCGGACACTTTGAGTGCTGGCAAGGCCGCGTGAAGAGCGACCTGGCGGTGTTCTACATCGACTGCACCGACCGCCAGCTCACGGTGTTTCCCGACGGCACCACCACCGGGCGCGTGATGACCAACGCCGGCCGCACCCGCAACTGGGGCGCGGAACTGGCCGTGCAGATGCGCCCAGCCGAGGATCTGGGCCTGAACCTGAGCTACGGCTTCACCAGCGCGCGCTTTGTGGACTACAGCGACGGCAAGGCCGACTATGCCCACCGCCACATTCCCTACTGCCCCAGCCACACGCTGTGGGCCGAGGCCTACTATGAGATAGCCACGCGCGGCTGCGGCCAGTGGCTGAAGTCGGTCACCATCGACGCCAACGTGCAGGGCGCGGGCGAAATCTACTGGAACGAGGCAAACACCGCGCGGCAGCCCTTCTACGCCCTGCTGGGCGGCAGCGTGACGCTGCGCGGGCGCCACTACTCGCTGCAGCTGTGGGGGCGCAACCTCACCGACACGGCCTACCGCACATTCTACTTTGTGTCGATAGGGCACGAGTTTTTGCAGCGCGGCAAAAGCCGCCAGGCTGGAGCCACACTGCGCGTCAACTTTTAGCACAATCAACACATATTTATTTCATAACGAAAAAAAGACAGACAGACTTTATGATTACAATCAAGCACTTCGCAATGATGGCGGCCACCGCGCTGATGGCGCTTGCCGCCACCGCATGCGGCGACAACGACGAGCCCGACACCCCCGGCAGCCAGCCCATTACCGGCGGCAAGACATTCGAAAGCCGCCAGCTGGCCAGCTACGACAACGGCAACAACAACGACATCAGCTATGAGTTCCACCTCAACCAGGCCGAAACCCTGATGGACATATACACCGACCGCTCCTACGGGAACGGCGTTGGCGAGCAGCCCGACGTGTATGGCGTCGCACTCAGCAAACTGGCGGACGGCTGCTACAGCTATGCCAGCGCAAAGAGCCAGGCCAACACAGGCAGAGGCCCCATTACCGTGTCGGGCTACTTCGACACAGTGAACGGCACCTGCCTCACCACGCTGCGCCACGAGGACGGCAGCAGCCCCGTGGTGATCACATCCACATCGCGCAAGATTCTGTCGAGTCTGCCGGGAGGATCGATGGACTACGCCAACACCAGCGACACCTACTTTGAAATTGTGCTGACCGACAACGCCAAGGCCGACATATATCTGCACAACATCCAGTTTGTGCCCGGCATGCCCAAGCAGAAGAAACTGGGCATAACTGGCGTTAGCGCCACGGTGAGCGGCACCACCATAACCCTCGAGGCCAGCAAAGTCACACCCCTCTTCTACGATGCGGCCGGCAACGCCACCCCCATGCCCAGCCGCGAAGTGACCAACCTAAGCGCCACCATAAAGTGGGCCAGCAAGGAAAAATCGATGCTGAAGTTCCACTGCTTCAATATGGACTACGGCAAATCGTTCGACACACAGTTTGGCGCGCTGCTAAAGTAGCAGTCGGCCGCAAGACGGGGAAAAACATAATTTTTGCTAAAATGGACAAGTTTGATGCAATCATTGGGCATCAAACTTGTTTTTTATTTGGCATATGGCCCCGAAGTGCTAATTTTGCACAGCAGTCCCATGGCGGGCTGCGCTATTTTTTATAGCTAAAACAGAACAACAAATATGAAGAAAGCATTATCACTACTACTATTTGCAGTGCTGGCCATTGTGGGCCTGAGCAGCTGCGGTGACGACGAACCCGATGTGAACAACCGCATAGTTAACGCCACGGCGCAGTCGCTGATTCACGTGCTCAACGGCCAGGACGGCACAGGCAGCATGGCCAGCGGCGAGACCAAGATAGCCATCAACCGCGGCTCAATGACCACCGAGCTCACCACCACATTCACCATTGGCGGCGAGGCGCAGCAAGTGTCGCTCCAGGGCCTTGCCACCACAGCCGACTCGGAGCGCGGCACATTCACATTCACAGCCTCAAGCGCCACGGCGGGCAGCCACACCATCACCGGCCTCACGGGCACCTACAACTACTATTTGGACATGATCACGGTGAGCTACACCGTCGACGGCCGCTATCAGGTGAACGCCACGCCGAGCGAGTTCAGCTACTCGTTCACCACCACCGAGTCGAAGTGCGACACCGACACATTCAAGTACCACGATATTCTGTACACATTCACAATCGACCCCGCCACCATGAAGGCGTCGCTCAAACTGGGCGCAGTGCGCCTCAACGACAAGCTGGGCCAGATTGAGCACCTCGACTACGAGGGTCTGAGCGTGGCGGTGAACGGCAACGGCTATGAGGTGACGGGCACCAACTGCCCAACCGTGACCGACATCAAGAATCCGCTGAACTACCTGCTGAAGAGCGTCAAGGCACAGGTGAACGTGGCCAGCGGCTCGTTTAGCGGCACATTCAGCCTGCCGGGCTACACCCTCACGGCAAGCGGCACCGAGACCAAACCCGAAGACAAATAACAACTCTAAAAACTTTATCAACAGAAGCAAAAAATGAAAAAGATTCACATTCCATTCATCGCCCTGGTGCTGGCGCTGGCCACAGCGTCGTGCATCGGCAACGACGAGCCCACCAATTCGATTACCCAAGTGGTGAAGATGTATAACCGCGCCATTGGCGACAACATCGACGGATGCCTGTTCTCGACAGCCACAACGCAGATCGCCATCGACATGAACGCTGCCACCATAAGCCTCTCGACCAACGCCCGCGTCAACGACCGCCAGAGGCCAAGTTTCAAGGTGGAGCTGCTGAAAATGACCACGCAATCGGCCGGACTCTACACCTTCAGCGCAAGCAACGTGAAGTGCGACAACGGCAGCACGGTGACCAACCTGCAGGGCACATTCGACATGAACGCCGGCGTGATGTATCTGCAATACCTCGTCGACGGCGAGACCACAGTATACTCCACATCGCTGCTGGCCTATGCCTACACCACACTCTCGTCGAGCAAAGACGGCGGCACACCGTATAGCTCCGAAAACTCTATGATGATATTCCGCCTCGACTCAAAAGACAGCACCAAGGCCACGCTTGAGGTGCGCAACCTGCAGCTGAGTCCCTCTGACATTGGCGTGGACGCAGCCACCTACGACACCGTGAGCGTGAAGGTGACCGACGACGGCTATCTGCTCACCGCCGACCGCCTGAAGAGCAACACCTACGGCTCGACCTACGACATGACTGACTTCAACGGCGTGGTCACCAACCAGGGCCGCGTGCTCAACGCCACATTCAAGTGCAAGGGCTATGACGTGAAGTATCACGGCTCGATGTTTAAGGAAAACTAACCGCGCGACAGCGCCACACACCAGCATAGGCGCAGCCGCCCCACAGCGCTTCGGCGGAAGGGCGGCTGCGCTGCGTTTTTTTTCGATGTGTCATTAAACGACAATAGAGACAATCGGAGACAAAGTTGATGCGGTATGTGCCGTAGGCTTTTGTCTGGCAGTTGTCTCTATTGTCGTTTTTTCTCAAGAATTGCGCGCTCGGGGGCATCCCTTTT
>CALBLR010000118.1 GCA_937896015.1 uncultured Prevotellaceae bacterium
CCGGAGGTGGCCAACAACTCTCTCGGCCAAAGCCTTCTCGGCTTCCACGGCATCGAGTTCATACTGTTCCGCGACGGCCAGCCCCGCAAAGCCGCAGAGCTCAACGCCAACGGCCACGACTCATATAATGAGGACAACCTCGACTTCACCCAGTTCAACGGCGAATATGAGCTGATCTACGCCACTGCCGTGTGCGGTGACCTGCGCAACAGCGTTTACCGTCTCGAGACATCGTGGAACGCCGAGGCTCCCAAAAGCCACTTCGACATCATGGAGGCCCTTGAGTGGAGCACAGTGACCACAACCAGCGGCATCTCGTATGGCGAAAACATGAAGAAGGCCGGCGTGATTGGCAGCACCTACACCAGCGTGAAAAATGCCGTGAGCGCAATCCTCGTGGGCAACGGCGGTGCAGCCGGCATCAGCGACGAGGTGGGCAACGTGAAAATCAACAACCCCTTCTCGGGCGCAGATGTGAGCTACATCGAGTCGCCCTACAGCCGCAACTCGCTCACCGACTTCTGGCACAACATTCAAAGCATCAAGAACACTTGGATGGGCGGCCGCCCCGAGAGCCGCAACTCGGCAAAGTCGTTTGAGGCCTACTTCAAGAAATACGCTCCGGAAATCAACACCGAGGTGGAGAACGCCCTCAACGACGCACAGGCAAAAATCAATGCCATCCCCGCACCCTTCGTGCTGAACTACAGCAGCCCCAAGTGCCGCGAAGCCATCGAGGCCTGCCAGAATGTGACCAACGCGCTGAACAAGGCCAACGACTTTATTCAGAACACCAACAAGTAGCACACAGTTCACTCAATCCCCATAACATAAGGGAGACGGGACCGCAATTGGCGCGATGGGCGCTGCGGCCGCCGTCTCCCATTTGGGGTAAAATGACACAGACGAAACTAAAACTCCAATATTTCACGAAACTATTATGAACATCTCATTACTTAGCAGACTTGCCGCAGTGGGCATGATTGCCACCCTGGGCACAGCCTGCAGCGACAACGACATTCCAGTAGTGAACCCCAACGCGGGAGTGGGCGAAGGCAACGACACCTTCACCGCAGCCGAGTGGTATCCGGGCGGCGTGCTGGGCACCACCAGCAACGAGCAGGGATGCTACTCCAACCCCTCGCCGTTTGTTGAGTCAAACGGCATGTACCTGTCGTTCAAGAAAGGCGAGACATTCTTTGAGAATGACTTCTCGATCAACACAGCGCCGCGCCGCGGCCTGGGCCCGGCATGGGTGCGCACGGGCTGCCTCTACTGCCACCCCAGCTACGGCCACGGCCAGCGCATGGACCGCTACCGCGCCAACGACCAGGGCAACGGCTACCTGCTGGTGATTTACCACCCCACCGCCGGCTATGACGCCAACGGCAAGGAATACAAGGCCAACAGCTACATTACAGAGGTTACCGGCATGCCGCAGACCAAGGCGCAGTCGCCCTTCCTGCCGCCCATCGACGAGAACGGCATACACATCACGTGGAAGAAGGCCACCGACGAGCATGGCAATAAGTTTGCCGACGGCACCCCCTACGACCTTGAGTATCCCGACGTCACCATCGACCAGGACGCCTTCAACACCGACCCCAAGCCCAGCAACTATGAGGTGCGTCTGGAGTCGACCATAGGCATCTACGGCACCGCGCTGATCGACGCCATCGACGACGACTCGCTGAAGGCTCAGTATGCCCACGAGGCAAAATACGTGCAGCTTAACCCCGACATGTGGGCCGGCAACGACTGGGCTGGCAGCGCATGGTACACGCTGGCCGACGGCACCAAGCACATCAAGCGCTTCACCTACGCCCT
>CALBLR010000119.1 GCA_937896015.1 uncultured Prevotellaceae bacterium
GCCTGCGTGGTAGCCTGCGAACACATATGCGCCCTGCTCTTTAACCACGTCGTTGCCGTTCTTGCTCGACTTTGCGAAGCCGTACTCAGCGCGCAGGTCAAGACCGTTGGGGTCGTTATACCATGCGCCGGCCACGAAGCGGTGCATCGGGTTGTATTTGCCTTCGCCAACGCCCTTGCCGCCAGCCAGAGCCTGCGATGAATACTCACCCCAGTTGTAGGTGGCCTTTACGTTGAAGTTCTTGAACGGACGGATTGTCACGCTTGCAATAATGTCCTTGCTGTTGTTGCGGTCGTCCTTGCAGGGAATCGAGCCGTTGGTCACAGCAAAGTCGTAGTGGAAGTAGCGGTAGCCTTCGCCGCTGTCGCCGATGTCACCGATAAGCATAACGCCCAGGTCGCGGCCGTAGTCCACGAAGTTGTATTCGTAGGGGTTGCGGCAGGCAATGCGGTAAACGATGTTAGAGAAGTCCACAGTCTCCAGGGTTGCGGGCGAGATGTCGTAGTTCTCATAGCCCATTGGAGTGTAGAACTGACCGGCGCGGATCTTGAACTCGGGAGCGATCTTCCAAGTTGCGAATGCGTCCATCACCTGGATGTTCTTCTGGCCGTTGCCGTTGGTTGAGCCGGCGATGCCGTTGAAGGCCTCGATTTGCAGGCGGAAGTCAACCTTCTCGCTCACGTTGCCGTCCATGATTAAGCGCAGACGCTTAGCCTGGAACGATGAAGAAGAGCTGTTCTTGTTGCTGGTGAAGTTCCAGCCAGTCTGCAGGTAACCAGAAATCTTGGGCATGTGTGCAAGCACCTTCTGCCAAGTAGACTCTTGGGGAGCGGCAGCTGCCTCAGCAGATGCCTCGGGAGCAGCCTCGGGGGCGCTCACTTCGGCTGCGAATGCCGGGCAAGCCAGCGCTGCGCAACCAATCATTACAGATAAAAATCGTTTCATAAACAAATGTAATTAATTAGGGATATAAAATATAATTTATCAGTTGCAGTTAATTTGGTTTTAGCTCTCTAAAACTTTCATAGCGTAAAAATAGAGCAAATTCCGCATATGGCCAAATTTTTCCAACTTTTTTTTACATTTATGAGCATTTCAAGCCAATTTTCGTCCGTTCTATACTTTTTTGTTAAAATGGATAGGCGAAAGGCTGCGCTGCCCGGTTAATATGCTTTAGCACAGCCGTGCTGCCAATGCGTTGAAATGCTCTCAACAGGCGTTATTTGCCGCGCGACTTCAGCAGCAGGCGGCCAAATTCCTCAATGTTGAGGGCGGTGATGTCGGGCTGCGGATTGCTTGCCACGGCGGTTTCGAGTGTGGTTTCGCCCGAAAGCACAAGCACGCCCAGCGAACCGGCGTTCTGCGCCGTCTTCACGTCGGTGTAGATGCGGTCGCCCACCATGGCCAGCTCTTCGCTCTTGAGGCCGCGCTTGTCGCGGATGCAGTATAGCATGTTGGGGTTGGGCTTGCCTATCACCACGTCGGGCACGCGCTTCGACGCGCCTTCAATGGCCTTGCATATCGAGCCGCAGTCCACCAGTATCACCTCCTGGTCGGTTGGGCACACCCAGTCGGGGTTGGTGGCTATGTAGGGTATGTCGGCCTTTGACGCCCACCATGTGGCGCGGCA
>CALBLR010000120.1 GCA_937896015.1 uncultured Prevotellaceae bacterium
CCGCATGCGCAGCGAGCGCGCCCGTCTGCAAAACCAGCAGGCCGGGCAGGGCAGCAGCGCCACTGCCGAGCAGCACTCCACCGTCGACAAGGACTGGCTCAACAAACTGCTGTCTACCGACTACACCATTAAGGGCATCGACAGCTACATGCCGCAGCGGCTGCGCTGGGCCGACGACCCTGTGCCCGCCGCATCGTCGCTGATGGCCGGCTTTGCAAAGCAGAGTCTGCCCGACGGCGACACGCGCTACATGCCGCAGGGCGTGACCATGGACAGCACCTGCAACGCCCTCTACCTGTATTTCGACACCCGTGCGGGCCACCCTGGCGCACTGCATTTGCGCGCGCAGTATTATGCCGACGATCCGCTGGGCATCGACAGCGTTACGGTGGTGGCCAATGGCTTTGTCTACACCTATGTGCCGCGATCGGTGAAGCGCGGCCGCGGCCGCGGCCGCATGATTTGGGAAAACTTCGACGATGCCGTGACGGCCGACATGAAAGACCTTGTGTATGCCCTGAGCCACGCCAAGCAGGTGCTTGTGAAGTACACCGGCAGCACGGGCTTCTCGCACGTGAAGGAGATGACGCCCGCCGAGGTGACCGCCGCCCGCCGCTCAATCGACCTCTACCGCTCGCTCGGCGGCAGCCTGTAGCAACGTTTAAACCCCAAATCGGTCATTAGAAAATAATCAGAGGTCTTTTCTAATGACCGATTTGGGGTTATGTATAATTAATTGATTTGCCGTAAATCGCGGCGGATGTGGCATGCCACGTCCCTACGGCTTTCTTTTCGCCACCTGCCTACTCACCAATGCTGCCAAAAATTGTCTCCAATTGTCTCTATTGTCGTTAAAAATGCTTGGACAGCGGCTGTCGGCCCTGTCAAGCACGGCATTAATTCACGCATGGAAAAAGCAAAGGCTCCCGCAGACGCAATTCTGCGGGAGCCTTTGAGTGTATATTAGCTGGAAATTTACTTCATCAGTTTGGCCACTTCAGCTTCCAGGGCATCGCCTTGCAAGCCGCGCGACACTATCACACCCTTGGGGTCGACAATCATTATGTGCGGTATGCCCGAGATGCCATATAGGTCGGTGGGCTGCTCGAGTTTGCCGTTGCCAATCATCACACGCCACGGAATTTGCAACTCGGCTATGGCCTTGTGGGTGTCGGCGGGGTCGTCCCACACGGCCACACCCACCACGTCGAGCTTGCCGCCATACTTCTTGTAGATGTCCATGAGCGCGCCCTGGATCTCGGCGCGGCACGGGCCGCACCAGCTGGCCCAGAAGTCGACCACCGCATAGCGCCCCTTGCCCACAAAGTCGCTCAGGCGGCTCTTGCTGCCGTCCTCGCAGGTTATCTCGAAGTCGGTGAAGCGCTTGCCCACAGCTGTGAGCTGTTTCTGCTTGGCGTCGCTCACGGCCTTCTGCACGCGCTTGAGCTTTGCGTAGCCCTCGGGGGCGGTCTTTATGAGTGAGTCGAGCTGCTGCAAGTTGAATTCCTTGAGCATGATGTAGTAGTTGAACGCCCACGGGCCTATGCCGTTGTCCTTGTTGGCCTCGTAGGCCGAGTGGAAGCAGTCGGCCATCTTGTCGTTGATGCGCTTGCCCAGCGCGTCGGCCTGGGCCTCGGTGATTTTCTTGCTCTTGAACTGCTCGCTCACCTGGTTAAACTCGTTGTCGAAGCCGTCGAGCTGCTTGTTCAGCTCGTTCAGCTTGTCGTTGAGTGCGGTGCCTGTGGCCTTGTGGTCCTTCCACAGCACGGCAATGTCGCCGTCTTCCACAATTAGCCCCAGTCGGCTGCCGTCCACTATCAGGCGCGCGTAGTAGCTGCCGTCCACCTGTCCGCTCAGCTGCACACACTTGTTGGCCACGCTGGCGCTGTCGATGGTGTCGCCAGTGTCGTAGCTGGTGAGGTAGGCCATTTTGCCGTTGAATGAGTCGTCGGGAAACGTGACTGCCACCTTATATTTGCCGCCGCCGCACGATGCCAGCATCAGTGCGGCTCCCAGCATTACTGATAAAATAGGTTTCATATTCATCATGTCATTAATCATTGTTTAATAGAGTGGTAGAGCAGCGACTGTATGTGCGAGCGCGCGCTCACGCGGCCAAAGGCGGGATTGTCGCGCGTGGGGCTCACGCGGTTGCACAGGAATATGTATATCATGTCGTTTTTCGGGTCTACCCAGAAGCATGTGCCTGTGAAGCCCGTGTGGCCGTAGGTTTCGGGCGTGGCCTCGTCGCAGGTCGACGACCAGCTGGGCTTGGCCGTGTTGGGCTTGTCGAAGCCCAGGCCGCGGTGGCTGTTGGGGCTCTTTGATGTGGTGAACGTGCTAACTGTCTCTGCTTTGTAGAACCGCTGTCCGCCGTAGGTGCCTCCGTTGAGCCACATTTGCAGCAGCTTGGCCAGGTCGTTGGCGTTAGAGAAGAGGCCGGCGTTGCCTTGCACACCGCCCGAGAATGCCGCCAGCTCGTCGTGCACATAGCCGTGTATGTGCTGCCGGCGCAGGTAGGTGTCGACTTCGGTGTAGGCTATTTGCGACGAGGGGAACTTCTCCAGCGGGCGATAGGTGGTGTGATACGAGCCCAGCGGTGCGAATATGTAGTTGTTCACAAAGTTGTTGAGCTGCATGTGGGTGATGTTCTGCACCGCATTGGCCAGCAGGCAGAAGTTAAGGCAGCTGTACAGGTAGCGCTTTGCCCCCAGCGGCTGGTGGTAGATGCGGTTCATTATGGAGTCGTAGGTCACCTGCCCGCCATATATGCCTTCGGCAATGGGAATGTTGAACTTCGGAGTCTTCACCGTCGAGAGTATGTCGGTTCGCAGGCGCGCATGCTTGTTGCCATAGGCGTTGGCCATCACCTTGATGGTGTTTTGCTCGGTGGGCGCCGATGTTATCAGCTGGCCTGTGTAGGTGTTGCGGTCAAACATCATCTCCCACATGTTAAGCGAGGGCGGCATGCCCGTTTCGTGATACAGCAGGTCGCGGAATGTGATGCCGGCCTTGTCGGTGCCTTGCAGGCCGGGAATGAATTTGCTGGCAGCGTCGTCGAGGGTGAAGTCGCCGTTGTCATATGCCTTCATCACCGCGCTCAGCGTGCCTGTGGCTTTCGACACCGATGCCAGGCCGTAGAGCGTGTTGAGCGTCACTGGAATGCATGTGCCGAAGTCTATCTCGCCATAGGCGCGGTTGCACACCACCTTGCCGTGGCGGGCCACCAGCACCTGGCAGCCGGGGAATGCGCGCTGGGCAATGCCGTAGTTGCATATGGAGTCGATCTTATGCAGCAGGGCTGGGTCGAAGCCCACCTCCTCGGGCAGGGTGTAGCCCAGGCGGCTGGCCTTGTAGCGCACGCCGGTGCCGGCTGCAAACACGCGGCCCGATGCCTTGTCCTTCACCGGTACGGGCAGGATGCCGTTGGCGGCGTTGCCGCCAAACACAGTCTGTGCCGCATAGTCTTCGGCTGTGGCGGTGCGCTCATAGGCCACCACCACGGCATTCACATCGTCGCTGGCCATGAGGCTGGCATAGTTGTCGAGTTTCTGCGGGTCGCTGAATATCACCACAGTGGCCTCGGGCACACGCTTGGCTATGCTGAGGGCCAGGCTGCGGTAGGCTGCGCCGTCGTCCTTGATGGCTATTATCACGCTGTTGAAGCGTCCGGCTTCTATGGCGCGCTCAATGCTGTCGCGCGAGGTGAAGTCGGCACGGTAGTCGAGTGCCGTGGTGGCTGCGTAGTTCGAGCAGCGGCGCTGGAACATCGACTTGGTGTCGTTGTCCACACCCATGGTCACCACCGCAATGCGGCGGCTGGCCAGATTGTGTATGGGCAGCAGCTGGCGGTCGTTCTTGACCACAGTGATGGTGCCTGCCGTCAGGCGGCGCGCCATCAGGGCGGCCTCGGGCGAATTCACGTCTTCCACCACATTGCTGGTGGCCACCTGCTGCGGCTTGTCGAGCCCAAGGGCATACTTGAATCGCAGCATCTTCTTGCACCGCTCGTCAATCACGCTCTGCTTCAGCGTGCCGTCGGCCACGGCGCGTTTTATGGCCGCAATCTCGTCGGGTATGTTCACCGGCATCAGCAGCACGTCGTTGCCGGCCAGCAGCGCGCTCACGCACACCGAACCGTCCACCTTGGCGCCGCCCATGTTGAGCGCGTCGGTGAATATCAGGCCCTCAAAGCCCATTTTCTTCTTCAGCAGCCCGTTCACCACCTTGTCGCTCATGGTGCCTGGCATCTTGCGCTGGTCGATGGCCGGCACATAGATGTGGCCCGTGAGCATGCCCGACAGACCCGAGTTCACATACTGTCGGAAGGGCATCAGGTCGTCGATGTTGAGCTCCTTCATGCTCTTGTCGATGGTAGGCAGCGACTTGTGCGAGTCCACGGTGGTCGAGCCGTGGCCGGGGAAGTGCTTGCCCACCGACAGCACGCCGCCGTCTTCAAGGCCCTTGGCAAAGGCTATGCCGTGGCGCGCCACCACATCGGGGTTGTAGCCATAGCTGCGGTCGCCCACCACTGTGCGCGGGCGGTCGATGACGTCGAGCACCGGCGCGAAGTCAACGGTCACGCCCACGCGGCGCAGCTGGCGTGCCAGCTCGCGGCCGTAGTCGTAAAACAGTTTGTCGTCGTTGATTGCGCCCAGATACAGGTTGCGCGGATACTTTGGCGCGTTTTCAAGCCTCATGCTCAGGCCCCACTCGGCGTCGAGCGTAATCATCAGCGGCACTTTGGCCATCGACTGGGCCAGATTGGTGCAGCTCACCTGCTTCGTTATCTCGCTCTCTTGGTAGATGAGTCCGCCCACCTTGTATTCGCTCACCAGGCGGCGCACGTCGGCCTCGGTCTGCTCGTTGCCTTGCGGAAACACTGCGGCCACCATCAGCTGCGCTATGCGCTCGTCGGGAGTCATTTGGGCAAAGGTGGCGTTCACCCACTGCTCCATTGCCTTTTCGTCGGCGCGGTTCAGTATGGCCGGCTTTTTAGCCTGGATGGCGCCTGTGGCCATAACCATGGCCGCCACCAGCATCAATAGGATTCGTTGAATTTGTTTCATTATAAGTGTTTATGTGAATGTGAGTTTTTTCCGTTACTTCTTCATCATGCGCATTTCGCCCGAGGCTTCCACCTTCTTGCCTTGCGCTGCCAGCTGCTTCATGTAGTTGAGCATGTGGCGGCCGTAGGGCACGCCGTCCACATACACGCGCTTGGCGCGGGTGAATGGCACCATGTAGTCGCCGCCGTTGGCCAGATAGTCGATGGTGGCCATCGAGTACACTTTGCGCGGGTCCACCTTTTTGCCGTTCACCTTGGCCGATGTAACGTTGCCGGCGGCGTCGTAGGTCACCCTCAGCTCGCGGCTCACGGCGTCGCCGCCGCGTCCGGCCATCACCTTGAGGCCCTCAAGCAGGTCGGCGCCCGTGATTTCGAGCACCATAAACCGGTTGTTGAAGGGGAACATGGAGCCAATCAGACCCTCGCTCATGCCTCCTTGCGGAAAGTCTTGGCGAATGCCGCCCTTGTTCATTATGGCGAAGTCGACGTGACGCTTGCTGAGGCCGCGCACAATGCTGGCGGCGGCGTCGCTCAGCCAGTTTTGCGCTGCCTGGCTTTGGCTGGCCATGCGGCGGGCCGATGTCACCACGGGGGTGTTCATCAGCGAGTCCACGCCGCGGCGGTAGGGTGCGAGCCACGCCGCCATGGCCGTGTAGCCTGCTGCGGCCGCGTCGAGGCTGCTGTCGATTTTTATCTGGGAGTATTCCACTTTGCGTGTGTCGAGGTCCACATCATATCGGCCCACATATTTGCCCGACTTGCCGTTTTGGCCTATGGTGATGATGCGGCCGTCGGCGTTGGCCACCTGGGTGCGCTTGTCGCCCGGGCGCAGCAGCGTGTGCGAGTGCCCGCCTATCACCAGGTCGATGTAGTGGCTGCGCGTCACCAATATCGAGTCGTTTGGCTGGCTGGCCTCGTAGGAGTCATAGCCTATGTGCGACACCACAGTCACGAAGTCCACCTTCTGCACCTCTTTCAGGTATTTGGCCGTGGCATCGGCCACGTCATAGGGGTCGAGGTAGCGTATGCCGTTGTAGTTGCCCTCCGAAATCATGCCCTTGGGGTTCACGTTGAGGCCTATGAAGGCCATGCGCTTGTCGCCGAACGCCTTCACAATGTAGGGCTCGAAGTGGCCGGCCATGCTCGACGCGCTCAGGTCGTAGTTGGTCGACAGGTGCGGCGTGAGCATGCGGTTATACAGGGTGGCCAGACTGTCGGCTCCGTTGTCAAGCTCGTGGTTGCCAAGTATGGTCATGTCGTAACGCAGGCTGTCGAGGCAGGCAAACTCCACCTTGCCGCCATACAGCGAGAAGTAGAGCGTGCCCTGCACGTCGTCGCCAGCGTCAACGGCCACCACGTTCTTGTTGTCGCGGCGCACCTGGTCGAATGCAGCCCGGCGGCGCAGAATGCCTCCAAGGCCGTCGCTTGCTGGGTCGATCTGGCTGTGCGTGTCGTTGGTCGAGAGTATCACTACGTGCTCGCCGCCCGCGGCCGCGGGGGCAAGCAGCGCTGTTGCCGCGCAGGCAACCATCAGTTTGCTTATTTTTCTCATATATGTCATGAATAAAGTTTTCAGCGTAGTCTATATAGCCACGAAATTACTAAAAAAAAGCGCATTGCACAAGCAAAAAACTCTTTTGCGCCCATGCCGGCGATTGCAAAGCGCACAAAAAAACGGTCCCGCGCCTTCGCCAGCGCAGAACCGTCACGATAAAACGAGTATATGAAATAGATTATTGTTTGTTGATCAGTCCCTTGCCGGTCATGTCGGCAGGCTGAGGAAGATCCATGATTTGAAGAATTGACGGCGCCACATCGGCCAGGCGGCCGTTTTCCACGGTGGCCGTCTTGTTGGCGGTCACATACACAAAGGGCACGGGGTTGAGCGAGTGCGCTGTGTTTGGGGTGCCGTCGGCGTTGATTGCGTGGTCGGCGTTGCCGTGGTCGGCAATGATTATCACCTCATAGTCGGCTGCCTTGGCAGCCTCAACGGTGTCGCGCACGCAGTTGTCGATGGCCACTGCGGCCTTTTCGATTGCCTCATACACGCCGGTGTGGCCCACCATGTCGCCGTTGGCATAGTTCACCACAATGAAGTCGTATTTCTTTTCGCCGATGGCAGCCACCAGCTTGTCTTTCACCTCATAGGCACTCATCTCGGGCTTCAGATCGTAGGTTGCCACCTTTGGCGAGGGCACCAGTATGCGGTCTTCGCCTTCGAATGGCGCTTCGCGTCCGCCGTTGAAGAAGAACGTCACGTGGGCATACTTCTCGGTCTCGGCGATGTGCAGCTGGTGCAGACCCTTGTTCGACAGATATTCGGCCAGGGTGTCTTTCACATTCTCCTTCTTGAAGAGGATGTGAACGCCTGTGAACGACGAGTCGTAGGGGGTCATGCAGTAGAATTGCAGGTCCTTGATGGTGTGCATTCCCTGCTCGGGTATGTCGTGCTGCGTCAGGGCAATGGTCATCTCCTTTGCGCGGTCGTTGCGGTAGTTGAAGAAAATCACCACGTCGCCTTCCTTGATGCGGCCGTCCACAGTGCTGTTCACAATGGGCTTGATGAACTCGTCGGTCACGCCCTCGTCATACGACTCCTGCACGGCCTGCACCATGTTGTCGCTCTTGCGGCCCACGCCGTTCACCAGCTGGTCGTAGGCCAGCTTCACGCGGTCCCAGTTTTTGTCGCGGTCCATGGCATAGTAGCGGCCTGTGATGGTGGCCACCACACCTGCGCTTTGCGCGCAGTGCTTCTCCACATCGGCAATGAAGCCCTTGCCGCTTTCGGGGTCGGTGTCGCGGCCGTCCATGAAGCAGTGCAGATACACGTCCTTCAGCCCGTATTCCTTGGCGATGTCGCACA
>CALBLR010000121.1 GCA_937896015.1 uncultured Prevotellaceae bacterium
TTGATGTGGACAACCGCCTGCAGAGCGAGCGGGCAAAATATGACGAATACCGCGGCGACAGCTTTGGCATGATAGCCGGCTACAAGGAGCACGGCGCCATAGTGCACTATCAGGCCTCGGCCGAGAGCGCCTCGCGTCTGCAGCCCGGCGGCCTGCTGCTTATCGACACCGGCGGCCAGTATCTCGACGGCACCACCGACATCACCCGCACCATCACCCTGGGCGTGCCCACGGCACAAGAGCGCCACGACTTCACTCTGGTGCTCAAGGGCCACTTGGCCCTTGCCCGCGCTAAATTTCCCGTGGGCACCACGGGCGTGCAGCTCGATGCGCTGGCGCGCATGCCGCTGTGGCAGGAGGGTATGACCTACTGGCACGGCACAGGCCACGGCGTGGGCCATTTTCTGGGCTGCCACGAGGGACCGCAGAGCATACGCATGGAAATCAACCCCACCGCACTCAAGCCGGGCATGATCACCAGCAACGAGCCAGGCCTCTACAAGACCGGCCAGTATGGCATACGCACCGAGTGCCTGCTGCTCACGGTGGAGGGCGCAAAGACCGAAGACTTCGGCGACTACCTGCAGTTTGAGACGCTCACGCTGTTCCCCTACGACGCGCGCCTCATCGACGTGGGCATGCTCACGGCCGAAGAGGTGGAGCAAATCAACGCCTACCACCGCATGGTGGCCGAGCGCCTGCGCCCTATGCTCAGCCCCGACGAGCAGCAGTGGCTCGACGCCAAGTGCGCCCCTATTCAACGCTAAACATTAAACATTATAATAAAAAATGGCAATAATAAAATCAGTGAGGGGTTTCACCCCTAAAATGGGCGAGGGTTGCTTCCTTGCCGACAATGCCGCCATAATTGGCGACGTGACTATGGGCAACGAATGCAGCATATGGTTTGGCACCGTGCTGCGCGGCGATGTCAACACCATCACCATAGGCAACCGCACCAACATTCAAGACGGCTCGGTGCTGCACACTCTGTATCAGAAGTCGACCATCGAAATCGGCAACGATGTGTCGGTGGGCCACAACGTCACCATTCACGGCGCAAAAATCCACGACATGGCCCTCATAGGCATGGGGAGCGTGATTCTGGACAACGCTGAGATAGGCGAAGGCGCCATAATAGCCGCCGGCAGTGTGGTGCTGGGCGGCACCAAAGTGGGCGCACACGAGCTGTGGGCCGGCTCGCCCGCCAAGTTCAAGAAGATGGTCGACCCCGCCCAGGCCAAGGAGATAAATGTAAAGATAGCTAAAAACTATTTGATGTACAGCACCTGGTATGAAGACGAAAAGGCAGAAAAATAGCCACCCGTAAAAGTCTTGAACAACAACATATTAGCAGTGCGCCTCCCGGCAAAGGCCGGGAGGCGCACTATGCTTTATGCGTGAAGTGTGGAGTGAAAACAAAAGTTAAAGCCACTGATGCCGATGCAGTAAATGGCCAACGGCTGCATTTATTGTGTGAAGTTGAAAGCAACGGAGCTCGTAAATCCGCCAACTGTAACTTCAAAGGGAATTTAGATTAAATGGTTTAATTATTTACAAAGTAAAAAGGCCATACGGAAATCAGCTCGATAACGGGCAATTGGTGTTGTGAAAAAGTTTTCCGCATGCCTCACACAAAACAATCAACAACTTCAGTTACTAACATTAAAATTTAGACTATTATGAACAAGACAATCAAGATCCAGAGAATCGTTATCGCAGCTATGGTAATGGGCGCGCTTGGCGCAGCCACAATCAACGCAGGCAACAGTTCTAACAGCGGCAAGTGCGCCGCCAGCGACACAATAGTGGCCGACACTTCAGCGGTCGACACATCAAAAAAGGCCCAGCTGCCTGCCGACTTCCTCCTGTCGATGACCGACACCGTGGCCGAGCCCGACACTGTGGCTAAGCCCGAACCTGCCCAGCCCGCTCCAGCGCCAGAATTTCTGGTGGCAATGCGCGACACCGTGGCCGAGCCCGACACCGTGGCACAGCCCGAGCCTGCCAAGCCCGAACCCGCCTCGCCGGCTCCAGCATCGTGCATAGGCTGACATTGACACAGCACACAATGTGCGCTTAAATAATAAAAGTTCTACGATTAAAAAATGAACAAAAAAGCGCGCTGCCCACACTCTAATGGGCGGCGCGCTTTTATTTTTCCCGGGGGTGGGCGGCGGCTGTTACAGCTTCACCTCGATTACGGCTCCTGAAGGGCTCTCGGTGTTGCAGCGGTTGAGGGTGGTCACCACAAAGCGGTGCCGGCCCTTCACGCCCTTCTGCTTGGGAAGGGCAAACGAGGTCTCGCCCGTTATGCCCACCACGGCGTCGGAGCGGGTGAGGTCGACCGGCTCTTTGCCTCCGAAGCGGTAGATCACATAGAACCGCGCCTGCTGCATCGGGTCGACGGCCTTGGGGGCTTTCCATTGCAGCACTTTGCCGTCGCCGCCCTTCGACGCGCGCAGAGCAGTGGGGGGCTCAGGAGTCTTGCCGCCGTCAATCCACCCGTAGGCGGGCGGCAGGGCCACGTTGCACTGCTCGCGGGTGATGAGTGAGTCGGCAAAGCCCTTGTAGTTGCCGCTGATGTCGTAGCAAGGCCACCACACCACTCCCTGCACGTTGCCGAGGCTGCGCATCATGCGCATCTTCTGCGCCAGTTGCGTGGGCGAGTGCGAGCCGTCGAGCGCGGCATAGTCCATGGTGTTGCGAATGGCCAGGCCATACACCATGTGGCGGCCGTTGGCGTGCGAGTTCCACCAGTCGAACAGCACCGAGTCGCTGGCGGCCTTGTGCTCGAGCTGCCAGTAGAGTTGCGGCACCAGGTAGTCGACCCATCCCATGCCGGTCCACTTTGGGCAGTCGGCATACAGGGCATCGTAGCATTGCAGCCCGTGGGTGTCGCTGCCGTTGGCGTCGGTGGCCTTGTTGCGCCATATGCCGAAGGGGCTTATGCCCAGGCGCACCCATGGCTTCTCGCTCACAATGGTGCGGTGCATGCCCTCAATCAGCAGGTCCACATTGTGTCGGCGCCAGTCGCCGCGCTCCCAGCCTATTCCAAATCGGTTGTATGAGGCTGTGTCGGGAAACTCCAGTCCGTCCTTGGGGTATGGGTAGAAGAAGTCGTCCATGTGAATGGCGTCGATGTCATATCGGGCCACTATGTCGCGCAC
>CALBLR010000122.1 GCA_937896015.1 uncultured Prevotellaceae bacterium
TGCAATGCCGAAGGGGATGCGCATGCGGCCCGTCTTTTGCACGTTGAGGAAGTTCACAAAAATGCCTTGAGCGGTCTCGGGGCGCAGATACACGTCCATGGTGCTGTCGGCGCTCGAGCCCATCTGGGTCTTGAACATAAGGTTGAACTGGCGCACGTCGGTCCAGTTTTTGGTGCCCGAAATGGGGTCAACTATTTCGTAGTCGAGAATGATTTGCTTCAGTTCCTTGAGGTCGTTGGCGTTCATAGCCTTGCTGTAGCGCTCGTGCAGCAGGTCGCGCTTCTGCTGGTGCTCGAGCACGTGGGGGTTTGTCTTGCGGAACATTGCCTCGTCAAACTTGTCGCCAAAGCGCTTGGCGGCCTTTGCCACCTCCTTGTTGATTTTATCGTCAAACTTGGCAATTTCGTCCTCGATCAGCACATCGGCGCGATAGCGCTTTTTGCTGTCGCGGTTGTCAATCAGGGGGTCGTTGAATGCATCGACGTGTCCAGAAGCCTTCCAGATGGTGGGGTGCATGAATATGGCCGAATCGATGCCCACAATGTTGTCGTGCAGCAGCGTCATAGCCTCCCACCAGTAGCGCTTGATGTTGTTTTTCATTTCCACGCCATTCTGGCCGTAGTCATACACGGCGCCCAGGCCATCATAGATTTCACTTGACGGAAACACAAAACCATATTCCTTGGCATGTGATACAATTTTCTTGAATACGTCTTCTTTCTGTGCCATTTTTGCTGTTAGTTTTTTATGCTGCGGCCGCGGTCTGAGCCGCGCCGAGAATGAATTTTCGTTATTTAAGGTGCAAAGTAAGCGATTTTTTTCGATTTTATTTGTATTTTTGCTAACCGATTATTTTTAATTATAGTAAAATAAACATAATGCGCCGGCAGCGAGGCACGGCACCCGGCCAGCCAATGGCTCAGGGCCGCAGTGCCTCCACCCCAGCGCACACACTGCATATATGAAAGATTTTGACGAAAAGTCCGAAGCGCACAGCGGCGGCGAAGGCCAGGGAGCGGAACAGCCCGGGCACTCCACCTACAAGGTGCAGAAGGACAAGAAGCTGCAACTGTCGGGAATGTATGAGAACTGGTTTCTCGACTATGCGTCCTACGTGATTCTGGAGCGCGCCGTGCCGCACATCGAAGACGGCCTGAAGCCCGTGCAGCGGCGCATATTGCACTCAATGAAGGAGCTCGACGACGGGCGCTTCAACAAGGTGGCCAACATTGTGGGCAACACCATGCAATACCACCCGCACGGCGACGCCTCGATATGCGACGCGCTGGTGCAGCTGGGCCAAAAAGACCTGCTGGTGGACACGCAGGGAAACTGGGGCAACATTCTCACCGGCGACGGCGCGGCAGCCGCGCGCTACATCGAGGCGCGCCTCTCGGAGTTTTCCCTCGAAACGGTGTACGAC
>CALBLR010000123.1 GCA_937896015.1 uncultured Prevotellaceae bacterium
GCTTGTTGGCAGCTTCGGCAATGGTGGCTATAAGCACTGTTTTGCCCTCAATGCTCAGCGCTTCGTATTCGAGCCGTTGTGGGGGGCGGCAATACATGTCGGCGGCCTGCTGAATCATGTAGGCCTCTTCGTCGCTGCTGATGCCGGCAATGTTGCCGTTGTCCTTGACGCCCACCAGCAGCCGTCCGCCGCTGTGGTTGGCGAAGGCCGAGAGGCTGCGGGCAATCTTTTTTGCGTCAGAAATCTGATATTTAAAGTCTTGCTGCTCATGCTCGCCCTCGCTTATGAGGGCCATGAGGCGTGCCTTGTTCTTGTTCATCGGGTGTGTGTGGTCGTTTCATTTGGCCGTAATGGCTCGCTTGCCATAAAAAAAGGCCGGTTGATTGCAGATTGATGTGGGGGGCTGGGCTGGCGTTTACTTTGCCAGGCTCAGCCAGTAGTCGCGCAGCTCGCTCCAGGGCACCACGGTGCGGCTGTCGCCCTGAATGGGGGCAACGGGCTTCTCGTTGAGCAGCACCAGTGCGTAGTGCTTGCCCGATGGGGCTTTGCACAGCACCACTTGCAGGTTGGCAGCCATGGGCACCACGCTGAAGTCGGCCCAGTGCTGCGCAAGGTTGCCAAAGTCGCGGCCGGTGTAGCAGCATCCTGGCAGGCGCATGAGCGACACCAGCGGCAGCACCGTCTCGGCGTGGGCGAAGCGCAGCAGGGCGGTGGTGGTGGAGAGGCCCTGTGCGGCCTGTTCGGTAGATTCCACTATCTCGTTGAGCAGCGGGGCGCAGATGTCGGACGGCAGGGTTGACACGGCCGACTGCGTGTGCTGGAAATACTGCCGCAGGTTGAAGCACGACCACAGGCGGTTGTATTCGTCAAGCGTCAGGTAGGGGGCATAGTCGTTGGCCATGCCCATAGCCTTGAGGTTGGCAATGTTGTAGTATTCTATTATCGACAGCTGTTGCAGTTCGGCCCGTGTGGCCGGGTAGGTCTTGCCCAGCAGCCGGCTTGCGGCTGTAGGGGCCACGCTGTCCACATAGTGGTCGTAGATGCTTTTCCATGGCTTCTGTGCCATGTAGTCCTTGTAGCTGGAGTTTACGTCAAACGGGCGCAGTGTTTCGTCGAGCGACTTGCCCGACACCTCGATTAGTGTGATGTCGTTGGCGTGCAGCGACAGCTCGTGGGTGAACGAATACATGCTCATTATGGCCCGGGGGCTCTTGGACGAGCCCGACAGCACTCGTCCGCCGTTGAACAGCTGCGGGAAAGCCGCCGCCATGCGCCGCGCAATGCCGCGGTGTTCGGCCATGCCTGTGGAGTCGAGCTGTCCCCACTGGCCGTCGCTGCGTGCCATCACTTCGTCTATCACCTTTAGGAAGCGTCGGCCAAGTCTGGTGATGGTTTTCAGTGAGTCGGCTTTGAGCAGGGCCTTGCGCATAGTGGCGGCCGAGTAGGCCGATGCGGGATAGCGCGAGCCGTGTCGGCCCAAGTGGTTGATGAACACCGGCTTCAGGCTGTCGGGATATGTGAATTGTTCCACGTGGGCGGGATAGGGGCCAAGGCTGCCCTGGCACTGGTCGGCATTGTAGGCTCTGGCGCCAATGCTGCACAGCAGCGCGGCGATGGCTATTATTGCATGTTTCATTTTGCTGTTGTGATTATTGCTGCTACAAAGTTAAGCATATTTTTTTGAATGCATTTCTGTTTTGCATTGGCATATATGCGCTAACTTTGCACAAGCACTAAAAAAACGGCAAAACTGAATGGAACAACTTGAAGAAATACGCGCTACGCTGCTTGCAGGCAAGTCGCTTGAAGCGATTGAGGCGGCAAACCGTGTGGCTGGCAACGAAGCGGCCGAGGCTGCGCTGCGCGCCGAGGCCTACTATATTATGGGCAATGCCTACCGCCAGCTCAACGACTGGAAGGGTGCGCTTGGCTGCTATTGCGAGGCTGTTGAACTCGACCCGTCGAGTCCGGCCGCCGAGGCCTACAAAGCCGCACAGGCCGTGCTCGGCTTCTACGACCACGACCTATTTAATCCCTAATAAATAAGAAAATTCACTTTAAACTTTCAGCTCTCGACTTTAAGCCTTATTTCGTGTCAATGGTCAGGCGGTCAATGGCGAAGTAGGTGGGCGTTTTTATGCCCAGCCTGCCCTTGTCGCTTGAGTCAATGGTGAAGTATATGCCCCTCACTTTGCCCAATTGCTCAAGGTTGACGTATGTCCAGTCCTTAACCAAAACCGGCACGGAGTTGCGGTAGTCGGCCAGATACACCTCTACGGGACCGGTGGTTTCACCATTGGCCTTTACTCCCCATACGCTTAGTTTATACCAGTCACCCGCAGTGAATTTCCTTGACTGCGGTGTGCCGTTTTGAATGGCATAGTAGGTGTAGGTGGTGTTGTTGACCAGAGCCGATACGGGTGTGAACTCGGTGCTGTCGCCGTATGTCACGCTGCACGAAGCCCCGGCCATAGAGGCCGCATTTTCTGTCGAGTCCCATTTGGCCACCAAGTAGGGAGTGCGCTCGCCCGACTTGCCGCCTCCACCCATCACGGTATGCTGGTGGTTGAGCCAGATGTCGTTGCTATAGTCAGCCACATCGCTGCTGCGGCTTGCCACGAATCCGCTCCACCTGCCTTGCACCGCAATGGCTTCGTGCGAAAACTTGAGCCCTTGCGACACCACATTGGTGCCTTCGGTCATCGCATCGGTCCATACGCCGCGGCTGTCGTAGCTTATTGGGGTTTGGTTGAGCAGCAGAGTCACTTGGGTGTTGTAGTCGTTGCTTTTGTCGCAAGACGACGCGGCGAGCAGCATGGTGACTGCCATTGTTATGAGTGTGAGTCGTTTCATTTCAGTGTGATGTGCTGGGCGTTGACTTCTTCGTTTACAAAAATGCTTGCCAGGCTCGAGAACCGGCCGGCGTCTTCGGTGGTGCGGTAGTCGCAGGTGCCGCCTTTGGAGCATCGCTGCTCTATTTCGGGGTGGCGCCTAAGGTAGTCGGCAAGGCTTTTGGCCACAATGCCGCCTTGTGCCACAATGCTGACACCGGCCGGCATATATTTCTTGATTTTGTTGATGAGCAGCGGGTAGTGCGTGCACCCCAAAATCACAGTGTCGATGTCGCTGCACTGGCTCATGAGTGCATTGATGTCCTTCTTTACAAAGTAGTCGGCCCCGTCGTTTTCGGCCTCTTTGTTTTCAATCAGCGGCACCCACATGGGGCAGGCGTGCCCGTAGACGTGAAAGTCGGGATACATTTTGGCAATTTCCATGTCATACGACCGGCTTTGCACTGTGCCTGGGGTGCCAAATATGCCAATGTTGCCCGTGTGGGTGATTTTGCACAGCTGCTCCACAGTGGGGCGTATCACGCCCAGCACGCGGCGCGACGGGTCGAGCACTGGCAGGTCGCGCTGCTGAATTGAGCGCAGAGCCTTGGCCGATGCAGTGTTGCAGGCTATTATCACCAGACTGCAACCCTGCTCAAACAGATATTTCACTGCTTGCAGCGTGAATTCGTAGATGAGGCTGAACGAGCGTGTCCCATATGGGGCACGCGCATTGTCGCCCACAAAAATGTAGTCGTATTGCGGCAGCGTCTTGCGAATTTCCCTCAGCACCGACAGGCCTCCGAAGCCTGAGTCGAACACGCCTATCGGGGCAGGGGCTGTGCCATAGCTGTTATTGATCATAGTTGTTGTCATAAATGTTGCGCAAAATTACTGATTTTTTTTCATTGTGGCATATAAAAAACAAAATCCTCGATTCAACATCGGGGATTGCTTAACTAATTAACCTTCTAATACCATTAACATAAACCTTAACAATGAAAAAAATTCTTTTCCGTCATCACGACGTCTCGGAATTCAAAACCTTAAAAACTAATACCATGAAAACCGATGCAAAGATATGTACTTTTATGCTAAACAACATAGTTTTCAGACAAGAAATGCACTAAAATTAAGTTTTATTTGTAAAAATGCAACCAATAGTTAAAATTAAGATAATAAAATTAACTATAAACGCGAGGCGCAGTAGGGCGACTCAAGCGCATA
>CALBLR010000124.1 GCA_937896015.1 uncultured Prevotellaceae bacterium
TCCTCGACGACAAGGTGCTCTACAAGAGCGCCGACGACCTGCCCACCTACCACCTGGCCAACATTGTGGACGACCACCTGATGGAGGTGAGCCACGTGATACGCGGCGAGGAGTGGCTGCCGTCGGCTCCGCTGCACGTGCTGCTGTATGAGGCTTTCGGCTGGGCCGACACCATGCCCGAGTTTGTGCATCTGCCGCTGCTGCTCAAGCCCGACGGCAAAGGCAAGCTGAGCAAGCGCGACGGCGACCGCCTGGGCTTCCCGGTATTCCCACTCGAGTGGCACGACCCCAAGACGGGCGACGTGAGCACCGGATACCGCGAAAGCGGCTATCTGCCCGAGGCCGTGGTCAACTTCCTGGCCCTGCTGGGCTGGAACCCCGGCGACGACCGCGAGATAATGGACATCGACACGCTGGTGCGCGACTTCTCGTTTGACCACTGCTCGAAGAGCGGCGCCAAGTTTGACTTCGAGAAGGCAAAGTGGTTCAACCACGAGTATCTGATGAACCTCGACGACGCCACACTGGCGGCCGACTTCAAGCCGCTGCTGGCGCAGCACGTCGACGCCTCGCAGTTTGCCGACGACTACATTGCGCGCGCCGTGGGCACGATTAAAAACCGCATTTCATTCATAAAAGACATTTGGGACAACGCCCACTTCTATTTCAAAGCCCCCGACACCTATGCCGAGAAGGACGTGCGCAAGCGCTGGAAGGAAGGCATGCCGCAAATCATGCAGCAGCTCATAGAGGTGCTCAAGGCCCTGCCCGACTTCAGCGCGGCAGCCGCCGAGCCCGTGGTGCTGGGCTGGATAAAGGAGCACGGCTACCACCTGGGCAACGTGATGAACGCCTTCCGCCTCACAGTGGTGGGCGAATGCAAAGGACCGCACATGTTTGAAATCACCGAGCTGCTGGGCCGCGACGAGACCATAGCCCGCATACAGCGCGGCATCGACAACATAAAAGCGCCCGAAAATGCATAAACTGCTAATGGCCGCAGCGGCCGCACTGCTCGTGACATGCACCGCCGCAGGGCAGGAGCTGCTGTGGAGCGTTGACTACTCCACCGTGCTCAACAACCGCGAGGGCGGCGACGGCGAGACACCCGACCAGACGTTTTTCTTCGCCCGCATATCGCCCGAGATTGGCGTGAGCCTGATGAACGGACGCCACCAGCTGAAGGGAGGCGTGAGCTGGTATCAGCCCATCAACGACGACTGGGACGGCTACAAGCTGCACCCCACCCTATACTACACCTACACGCGCCGCCACTGGCGCATGGCCGCCGGCGCCATGCCGCGCACACTGCTGCGCGAGCGGCTGCCGCTGTACTTGTGGAGCGACTCCATGGCCTACCGCCAGCCCAACGTGCGCGGCGCGCTGGTGCAATACTCACTGGGGCCAAGCTACTGGCAGATGGCCCTCGACTGGAGGCAGATGCAGAGCACCACGCGCCGCGAGGCCTTCAACGCCATATTCAGCGGACACTGGCACCCCGGGCGCCGCGCGGCGTGGCTGGGCGGATATTTGCAATACAACCACCTGGCCAAGCGCAAAGACGCGCCGGCCGACGAGGGCGTTAACGACGACGTGACCGTGAACCCCCTTGTGGGCATCGACCTCAGCCGCCACACAGCGCTCGACAGCCTCGCCTTCAGCGCAGGCGCCGTGGTGCAGATGCAGCGCGCCCGCTCGGAGGGCAAGTGGCACACGCCATGCGCCTTCGTGGCCAGCGCCACTGCGCAGTGGCGCTGGCTGGGCATCACCGAGCAGGTGAAGGCGGGCAAAGACCTGTATCCGCTATACGACCGCTTTGGCAGCGAGCTGAACATGGGCGACCCATACTACCGCCACAAGTTCTACAGCCGCACCGACATTTGGGCGCGCATAGTGGGCACCCGCTTTGCCGACGTGCGCACCACGCTCAGCTTCCACGCCACTGGCGACGGCACATTCGGCTTCTGGCAGCAGGTGGCCGTG
>CALBLR010000125.1 GCA_937896015.1 uncultured Prevotellaceae bacterium
GTCGGCGGGCAGCTCTGGAGTCTCCGCCTCGGTCTCTTCGGCCTCATCGGGAGCCGAAGCCACCTTGCATACCGATGCTATCACGTCGCCTTTCTTCTCAAGGTTGATGAGACGCACACCCTGAGTGTTGCGGCCCATTTGGCGCAGTTCGCTCACCTTCATGCGAATCATGATGCCCGACTTGTTGATGATCACAAGGTCGTTGCTGTCGTTCACATTCTTTATTGCAATCAGGTCGCCCGTCTTGTCGGTGAGGTTGAGCGTCTTCACACCCTTGCCGCCACGGTTGGTCACGCGGTAGTCTTCAAGCTTGCTGCGCTTGCCCATACCCTTCTGCGACACCACCAGCACATCGTCGTCGGTGTTGGCGCGCATGCATATCATGCCCACCACCTCATCGTCGGCGTCAAGGTTCATTCCCTTTACGCCTGTGGCTGTGCGGCCCATCTCGCGGATAGCTGTCTCGGAGAAGCGGATGGCGCGGCCTTTGCGGTCGGCCAGAATCACCTCCGAGTCGCCTTCGGTGAGGATGGCGCCAATCAGGCGGTCGTCCTCGCGAATGTTGATCGCATTCACGCCATTGAAGCGCGGACGCGAGTATTCCGACAGGCGGGTGCGCTTCACGATGCCGTTTTTAGTGGCAAACACAATGAAGTGGCTCTGGTTATACTCCGGGTCTTTAAGCTTAGTGGCACGGATAAATGCGTATATTCTGTTTTCCGGACCAATGTTAAGCAGGTTTTGAATTGCGCGGCCCTTCGAGTTCTTTGTGCCTTCGGGAATTTCAAACACGCGCATCCAGTAGCAGCGTCCCTGCTCGGTGAAGAACAGCATTGTGTTGTGGTTGGTTGCCTCATACACATATTCAATGAAGTCCTTGTCGCGGGTGTCGCTGCCCTTGGCACCCACGCCGCCCCGGCTTTGGGTGCGGTATTCGCTCAGCGGAGTGCGCTTAATGTAGCCAAAGTGCGATATTGTGATAATCATCGGATCGTCGGGGTAGAAGTCCTCTGCGTTCATCTCGCCGGCTGAATACACGATTTCGGTGCGGCGCTCGTCGCCATACTTGTCGCGGATTTCTGCCAGCTCGTCCTCTATCACCTTGCGGCACACTGCGGGGTCGTTCAATATCTGCTCGAGGTGTTCGATGGTGTGGCGCACCTCGTCCAACTCATCGTGCAGCTTGTTTTGCTCCAGATTGGTGAGCTGGCGCAGGCGCATTTCCACAATGGCGCGGGTCTGCACATCGTCGAGGCCGAAGCGCTCGGTGAGGCGCTGGCGTGCCTCATCGGGGGTTTTGCTCTTTCTGATTATGTGAATCACCTCGTCGATGTTGTCGCTGGCAATTATCAAACCCTCAAGAATGTGGGCGCGCCGGCGGGCCTGCTCAAGTTCAAACTTGGTGCGGCGAATCACCACATCGTGGCGGTGGTCGAGGAAGTATTTAATGAGTTGCTTCAGGTTCACTATTTGCGGCCGTCCGTTCACAAGGCACACGTTGTTCACGCTGAACGACGACTGCAGTTCAGTCATCTTATACAGCTTGTTGAGCAGCACGTTGGCGTTGGTGTCGCGCTTCACGTCGATCACTATGCGCATGCCCGACTTGTCGCTCTCGTCGTTCACGTTCGAGATGCCGTCGATTCTCTTTTCTTCCACAAGGCGGGCGATGTTTTCAATCAGCTCCTGCTTGTTCACGTTGTAGGGAATCTCGGTCACCACAATCTTGTCGTGCTCGCCCTCGGTTTCGATTTCGGCTTTTGCGCGCACCACAATGCGGCCGCGGCCCGTCTCGAAGGCTTCTTTCACACCCTGGTAGCCATAAATGATGCCGCCTGTGGGGAAATCGGGAGCCTTGATGTAGTGCATCAGGTCGTCGACTTCCATGTCGGGGTTTTCGAGCATGGCAATGCAGGCGTTAATCGACTCGGTGAGGTTGTGCGGGGCCATGTTGGTAGCCATGCCCACAGCAATGCCCGATGCGCCGTTGACCAGCAAGTTCGGGAAACGGGTGGGCAGCACGGTGGGCTCTTCGAGGGTATTGTCGAAGTTGGGTTCGAAGTCCACAGTGTCCTCGTCCATGTCGCGCATCATTTCCTCGCCCATCTTGGCGAGGCGCGCTTCGGTGTAACGCATGGCTGCCGGTGAGTCGCCGTCGATTGAGCCAAAGTTGCCCTGGCCGTCGACCAGCGTATACCTCATGGCCCAGCTCTGTGCCAGGCGCACCATGGCGTAATACACCGACGAGTCGCCGTGTGGGTGATACTTACCAAGCACATCACCCACGATGCGGGCCGACTTTTTGTAGGGCGCGTTGGAGTAGTTGCCCAGCTTTGCCATGCCGAAGAGCACCCTTCGGTGCACCGGCTTGAAGCCGTCGCGCACATCTGGCAGTGCTCGCGAAACGATGACCGACATCGAATAGTCGATGTAGGAGGTCTTCATTTCGTTTTCAATGTTGATCTCTATGATCCGATCGTTGTTCATTAAATAAACTGTTTTAAATTAATCACTGTGGCTGCCCGCAATCCAGGCGAAATTTTGCCCCAGGGCATCACGGAGCCAGCCAATTAGAATTAACTCACAAAGATAACCAAAAAATCGGTGAAATACTGCATCGGCAAGGTTGTTTTTTACGGCTTTTTTGCGTGATTTACGCGTTTGGGGCGTGGCTGCGCAATGTTCGCTTTTGGAACACGGCAAAAACTGAAAAGGCAAACGCCGGGCACCTATTGCTCCCAGCGTTTGCCTTTGTGAGCGTATTCGGGCGTTAGCCCCGTGGCAAGGCTTAACGCTCAATCTTTATGTCGTCGTTGCGGTAGGGCACAATAGTGCCGCTCATGGTGATGCGCTGCGGACCCATCATGCGGGTGACTATGGCATCGGCGCGGTCGCTGCCGGCCATCAGAGTGATGCTGACGTAGGCGTTAACATCACTGCCAAACAGGTTGTAGGTGACCGTGACGTTACCCTTCTTGTCGGTGGTGACTTGCTTGTTGTTGACCGAGCCGTGCAGCGTGATGCCACCCATGCCGTTGAAGCCCGGACGGCCATTGTTGAATGCCACCTGGAATATGCCGCCGTCGTTCTGCACCAGCAGGAAGTTGGCGTTGCTATTGATGTCGGTAACCACATATCCCATTCTGCCTATCGACAGATTGTTGGCCAGCAGCACGAAGTAGCCCTGTTCAATGGCTTCAACGGCCTTTATGTGGGCGATGGAGTCGGTGACTTGCTGCTCGCGCTTTTGCCTTGCCTTGCGTTCCTTTTTGGTCTCGGCCTTCACCTTTGCGGGTTTCACCACTGTCAGTTCCACCGAGTCGGGGTTCACTTGCTGCACCGTGGCTGCGCTTGCTGCCATGCTGCTTGACAATATCAAGCTCAGTGCCAATAACAATTGCTTCATCATAATTCTCACGTTTTAGTGTCTGTTGTTACATCCTTAGACAATAGCAAAACACGTGCCATATGCAATTATTGCATCCGGCCAGCGGCTTTTATCGCCATTATTGCGTAATTTTGCATTTGTTAAACACTTTGAGTAACTGCAATGACAAAATTAAACATGAGTTTCGGCAGCAAAGTCACGCTGCTGGTGTGTGCGTTTGTGGTGGGGCTGTTTGTGGCTTCCACTTTTGTGTTGCTCTTGCCGCGCATGGGTGTGGAGGGTAGGGTGGCATTGGCCCTGTCGACCATCGTGCAAGACGTGCTCGTGTTCATCTTTCCGGCGGTGCTGGTGTCGATGTTCGGCGGCGGCTGCACACGGGCGCTGCGCCTCAACGTGAGGCCGTCGTGGCGGCAGGTGCTGATTGTCGCGGCGGTGTATGTGGTGTCGCTGCCAGCCATGAACTGGCTTGTGGAGGCCAACAAACTGATTTCGCTGCCGCCAAGCATGCACGGAGTGGAGCAGTGGATGCGTGCCAGCGAAGATGCTGCCCTGGCTGTGACCGGGCAACTGCTGGGCTCCACTTCGCTTCTCGCCATGCTGTGCATGGTGGCCGTGGTGGGATTTCGGAGGAGATGTTTTTCCGCGGCGCACTGCTGGGCATGAGCCTTGACCGCGGAATGCGCGCCCATGCGGCTGTGTGGATAGTGGCATTTGTGTTCAGCGCGTTTCACATGCAGTTCTATGGATTCTTTCCACGGCTGCTGCTGGGCGCATGGCTGGGCTACCTGCTGCTGTGGAGCCGCTCACTGTGGCTGCCCGTCATAGCCCACACGATTAACAATGCTGTGGTGGTGGTTGTGACCTATCTGGCCAACGTTCATCGGGTGCCGGCAGGCTCGCTCGACACGCTTGGCGTGCCAGCTCCAGGCCAGTTTCCATGGCTTGCCGCAGCCAGTGCGGTGGCAACGGCAGCAGTCATCGTGGCGGCACTGCGCAGCAAGGCGCTGCAGAGCCGATAGGCTACTACTGGATGGCGCCGTAGTTTTTGCGGCGGAATATGAAGTTGCGGCCCAAATACTTCTCGCGCACCACGGGGTTGTCGGCCAGTTCCTCGCTTGTGCCCTGAAACAGGATTTTGCCCTCAAACAGCAGGTAGGCGCGGTCGGTGATGCTCAGCGTCTCTTGCG
>CALBLR010000126.1 GCA_937896015.1 uncultured Prevotellaceae bacterium
TGAACGACGGCCATGCCACACTCTCGCAGGCCGACATCGACGAGTTGAAGGATGTGTTCAAGACTTATCTGTTCGACATTCTTGGCGTGCGCGACGACTCGGCCGGCGGCGACAGCGTGAACCTGGAGCCCTACCAGAAGGCTGTGGACCTGCTGCTGAATTTGCGCAAAAACGCAAAGGCCAACAAGGACTGGGCCACCAGCGACCTGATTCGCAACGAACTCGCCAGCTACGGCTTTGATGTGAAAGACACCAAAGACGGCTTTGAGTGGAAGGTGAAGTAGGGCAATTTTTCGAGTAAAAACAAAGTCGGGGGCGGTGAAACCTAAGTGGTTCACCGCCCCCGACTTTGTTGCATTTCCCCTGTTGGGAATGTGCTATTTTGTGGCCTTGCCGGTTTCTGCTTCGGGCTTGGCTTCGGGTTTCTTGGCTGGCTCGGGAGTCTCGATGTCGAACACCAGGGTCTCGTTGGGGCCAATCACGCCCTGGCCGCCACCGCGCAGGCCATAGGCCAGCTCAGCGGGAATGATGGCGCGCAGCTTGCAGCCTGGGTTCATGAGCATAAGGGCCTCTTTGAAGCCCGGCACAAAGTTGCTGATGCCCATTTCGGTGCCTTCACCGTTTTCGTCAAATGTGCTGCCGTCGATGTGTGTGCCCTTGTACTTGATTTTCACCACATCGGTGGCCTTGAAGCTTTCGCCCTTGCCAGGGGTCACCACTTTATATACGAGGCCGCTTGCTGTGCGGTGGTAGCCCTTGTCGGTCTTCAGCGCGTTTTGAGCAAATTCGGCGCCGGCCTTCTTGTTGGCGGCTGCCTGCGGATCGTTTTCGCGGGCCAGCTGCTCGGTGGCGTTCATCAGTTGGGTCACTTTTTCGTTGAGGCCCTTAAGCTCGGCTTCGCTCATCACCTTGGTGTCGGCCAGCGTGTTGGCCAGCTCGCGGGCAAACTCGGCGGTGTTGAGGTTGATTTTCTGCTTGCTCTTCATCTGTATTTGCGTGCGCAGCACCTCAAGGCCGAATGCCAGGCCGTCGAGGAAGTCGGTGTTGCTGGTGTCGTTTTTCATCACCACGGCAAATCCCTCCTTGAACTTATCCTTCGAGGCGGCGCCTTTGCGCTGCTCAAACATCTTGTTGATCGATGCGCCATAGATGCGTGCCAGCTGGCGGCTGAGCGAGTCTTCGGCCTCCTTTACGGTGATTTTTGGCTCTTCGGCCTTGATGGCGGTCACTGCGGGCTTGTGGCTGGCCGCAGCCTTGGGCTTCTTGGCCTGTGCCGCGCTGCCGCCCAGCATGGCGGCAATCGCAAGTGCTAATACTGTCTTCTTGTTCATTTTATGTCGTTTGTTAATGTTGCTAATTAAAATCATTCTTTGTTATCTGAACATGGCTGCCACGCGCTTCACGGCTGCCGTGAAGCGCTGCACCTCGTCGAGGGTGTTGTAGACGGCAAATGAGGCGCGCACCATGCCCGTCACGCCAAAGCGGTCCATCAGCGGCTGCGCGCAGTGGTGGCCGGTGCGCACGGCTATGCCCAGCTTGTCGAGCAGCGT
>CALBLR010000127.1 GCA_937896015.1 uncultured Prevotellaceae bacterium
CCTTAGAAACTTGCAGAATTACGGGTGACTTAGTGTCAGCGCAAGCCTTGATGATGGCCTGGAGCTGCTCCATGTTGTTGAAGTTGAATGCAGGGATTGCATATCCTCCTTTGATTGCCTTGGCAAACATCTCGCGGGTGTTGACAAGACCCAGATCTTTATAACTTACCATTTTCGTTATAATTTATTTTTATTAGTAAATCTATTTCCGTCTTATAGTGTAGCCAAAAAGCGTGCCAGCACAGGCTGGGTTGCCATTTTGGCACCTTTCTTGATTATCCGGGTGCAAAGATACTGCAACTGTTGGGGTTATCAAAAAAATAGCGTGTAAAATTACCGATAAATTTCTGTAATGGGGCCATTCAGAACGTGAGCATGGCCAAGCAGCCGGCCGCGTGGCCGTCGTAGAACGGCACTGCGGTGAGGGTGGCACCGCCCGGGGCCTGGCGCGCTCCGCGCACCACTTTCGGGTAGAGCCAGTAGACCAGTTTGGTGCAGCCCACGCCAATGGCGGCGCCTGCTATCACATCGTGGACGTAGTGGCGCTTGTGGTGCACGCGCAGCACAGCGGTGGCTGTGGCTGCGGCATATCCGCCGACCCATATCCACGGGCTGGCGTGCCGGTGCTCCTGCCACAGCATCTCGGCCCCCATAAAGGCTATGGCTGCGTGGCCCGAGGGAAAGGCGCGATGGTCGGAGCCGTCGGGGCGGCGCTCGCTCACCGCGCTCTTCAGCCCCTTGCTCACGCCCGCAGTGAGCAGTGCCGACACGGCACGCATGGCCATGCGGTGTCGCAGGCCGTATTCACTTTTCACACTCGTCAGGTCGAGTGCCAGCACTGCCGCCGCGGGGGCAAACTGCAGGCAGTTGTCGATGGTGTAGCTTGTGCGCACGGCAACCTCACCGGCGGTCGGGTCGCTGCCATCACCAGTGGCATCTTGGGCGGACACATTGGCTGGGACGCTCACGGCAGCCACTGCCAAGGCGCACAGAAGTATTTTCTTCACTGTCATTTTTAATGTTGTAATTGTTTAGTGTCTATGCGGCGCGGAGTCACAGTTTGCCGTGCTCCACATAGCTATAGTAGCATTGGCGGCACACCACCAGGTGGTCCACAAGCTCGATGTCGACCGCCCGGCAGCCTTCGGCCAGGCGGCGGGTCAGGTTGTCGTCGGCCGCACTGGGGCTGGGATTGTTGCTCGGGTGGTTGTGTGCCAGCAGTATGCCGTCGGCCTGCCGCTCGATGGCTCGGCGCAGAATCAGTTTGATGTCGGCCACGGTCGACGAGGTGCCGCCAGTGCTAATCAGCACCTGCCCTGTGACGCGCTTCGAGCGGCTGAGAATGAGCATGCGCATCTCCTCGTGGTCGAGCGCCTCCATGCTGGAGCGCAGATAGTGGTAGGCGTCTTCGCTCGAGCGTATCTGCTCGTCCTCGACATATGTCTCGCGCTGGTAGCGCTTGGCCAGCTCGAGGGCTGCACCGATTTGAATGGCCTTGACCATGCCGATGCCGGGGAAGCGGCGTATGTCGCCCACCGACATCTTCACAAGATTGTAGATGTGGTTGTCGGCCAGGTTCATTATGCGCTGACAAAGGTCAACCACCGAGCAGCCACGCGTGCCCGTGCCAATGAGGATGGCCAGCAGCTCGGCGTTGGTGAGCGACTGCAGGCCGTTGGCCATGGCCTT
>CALBLR010000128.1 GCA_937896015.1 uncultured Prevotellaceae bacterium
TATTCGATAGCGGCTGAGCAATGAATGCTTCTGAATGCATCTGCTTTTCATTGCATCAGCAACTGCGCTAAAAAATCAGGCCTGCGATATAATTATCGCAGGCTTTTCACGTTATTAAATTATTATATTGTGCTTAATAATGAAGATGACAAACATGAAATCGCTGACGCTGACGCTGCTGTGCATGCTCATGGCAGTGGCAGCCGCGGCGCAAGTGACAATAAAAGGGAAAGTGACCGATGAGACGGGCAGTCCCGTGGGCTTTGCCACAGTGAGAGTGCTGGGGACCACGGTGGGCGTGAACACCGACCAGAAGGGCGACTACGAGCTTAAGGTGCCCGAGGCCGACACAGTGATGGTGGAATTCACCTGCCTGGGCTACAGCTCCATAAAGCGGCAGCTGCTGAAGCCGCGCGGCACGGTCACGCTCAACCCCAAAATGTATGAGAAGACCCACGAGCTGAACACGGTGGAGGTGACCGAATACCGCCGGCAGACCAACACTATGCAGAACATCGACGTGGACAAGGTGAAGCTGACGCCAGATGTGGCCGGCGGCGGAGTGGAGAGCGTGCTCACCACCCAAGCCGGCGTGAGCTCGAAAAACGAGATGAGCTCGCAATACATGGTGCGCGGCGGCACATATGACGAAAACAGCGTATACATCAACGGCATAGAAATCTACCGCCCGCAGCTAATCAGCTCGGGCCAGCAAGAGGGGCTCAGCATCATCAACCCCGATTTGGTGAACCAGGTGACCTTCTCGACAGGCGGCTTCAACGCCGAATATGGCGACAAGATGGCCTCGGTGCTCGACATCACCTACCGCGAGCCGCAGGCCTTCGAAGGCTCGTTTGCGGCCAGCCTGCTGGGCGGAAGCCTGTCGCTGGGCCAGAGCAGCGGCAAGTTTTCGCAGCTGCACGGCTTCCGCTACAAGCGCAACTCGTCGCTGCTGGGCTCGCTCGACAGCAAGGGTGAGTATGATCCGCAATATTTCGACTACCAGACCAACCTCGTGTTCAAGCCGTCGAGCAAATTCAAAGTGTCGTTCCTTGGCAACGTGTCGATCAACGACTACCGCTTCACGCCCGAGAACCGCGAGACAAGCTTCGGCACATCGACCAACGCCAAGACATTCAAGGTGTATTTCGACGGCCACGAGAAAGACAAGTTCCAGACCTACTTTGGCGCACTCAACCTCAACTACCGTCTGAACAAAGGCAACGACTTCAGCCTCACCGCATCGGGCTACCAGACCAACGAACTGGTGGCCTATGACATTCACGGCGAATACTGGCTCGACGAGGCCGGCACAAGCGGCAGCGGCGGCGTGGGCGGCGAGCTGGGCGTGGGCAAATATCACGAGCACGCACGCAACAGGCTCAAGATAAGCGTATTCAACGTGGGCCTGAAAGGCAACACATCGCTCAACCACAACAACTTCACCTACGGCCTGAACCTGCGCCGCGAAACCATCTACGAGCGGTCGCGCGAATGGCAGTGGCGCGACTCGGCCGGCTACTCGCTGCCACACGTGCCAGGCGAGGTGAACGTGATCTACAGCCTCACATCGCGCCACGACCTTAGCACCACACGCTTTGCGGCCTTTGTGCAAGACACCTACAAGCTGATGACCGGCGCCGGCCTGCTGAGCATCAACGGCGGCGTGCGCGTGAGCCACTGGGACTTTAACAAGGAGACGCTGATTTCGCCGCGCTTCAGCCTGGGTTTCGTGCCCGAGCGCAACAACCGCTTCTCGCTGCGCATGGCTGGCGGCCTATACTACCAGGCGCCATTCTACAAGGAATACCGCATGCAGGCCACCGACTCGGCCGGCAACGCATGCATTGCGCTCAACAGCGGCATCAAGTCGCAGCGCAGTGTGCACTTCATAGTGGGCGGAGACTACACCTTCCGCGCCATCAACCGCCCGTTTAAGTTCACCGCCGAGATGTACTACAAGCGGCTGAGCAACCTCATCCCTTACGAGGTGGACAACCTGAAACTGTCATACACGGGCGTGAACTCATCGAAGGGCTACATTGCCGGCGTCGACTTCAAGCTGTTTGGCCAGTTTGTGGAAGGCACCGACTCGTGGATAAGCTTCTCGCTGATGAAAACGCAGGAAGACATGGGCGGCGGAGTGAAGGTGCCGCTGCCCACCGACCAGCGCTATAGCGTGGCACTGTTCTTCACCGACTACTTTCCCGGCATTCCGCGCCTTAAGTTCAGCCTAAAAGCCATATTGAGCGACGGGCTGCCCACCACCGCGCCGCGCAAGACCCGCGCCGACGGATACTTCCGCCAGCCTGCCTACAAGCGCGCCGACATAGGCGTGAGCTATATGCTGGTGGGCGGCGAGCACCGCCCCACCAGCGGCCTGCTGAGCCGCTTCAAGAGCATATGGCTTGGCTTGGATGTGTTTAACCTGCTCGACATTTCAAACGTGAGCAGCTACTACTGGATAACCGATGTGAACAACATCCAGTATGCCGTGCCCAACTACCTGACCCGAAGACAGATAAACGCGCGCCTGTCGCTCACATTCTAAAGACGGCCATAATATGACAACACAGCGAAAAGTGATAGGCATAGGCGAAGTGCTGTGGGACATGCTGCCGTCGGGCCCCAGGCTGGGCGGCGCTCCCGCCAACTTTGCCTACCATGTGGGGCAGTTGGGCATGCCAGCCGCAGTGGTGAGCCGTGTGGGCCGCGACAGCCTCGGCCGTCAGGCCACCGAGCAGCTGCGCGAGCGCGGCATTGAAGTGATGGCCGGGCAGTGCGACCTGCCCACAGGCACGGTCGACGTGCAGCTCGACGACGCCGGAGTGCCGGCCTACAGCATAGCCACCCCTGCGGCATGGGACTGCATAGAGTGGACACCCGAACTGAAGGAAGCCGCCAGCCACGCCCGCGCCATTTGCTGGGGCACGCTGGCGCAGCGCGGCCACTCGGCTGCGGCCATAAGGAATGCCGCCACATGCGCCCCACCCGACTGCCTGAAGGTATTCGACGCCAACCTGCGCGCGCCGCACTACAGCATGGCCGCCATAGCCGAATCGCTGCAAGTGTGCAACGTGCTGAAGCTCAACGACGATGAACTGGCGCTGCTGGCACGCAACGGCCTGGCTCATGCCGGGGGCAATGAGACCGAGGCTTGCCGCGGCATATTGCAGAGCAACAGCGGCCTGCGCATGGTGGTGCTCACCTGCGGCAGCCGCTGCAGCCACGTGGTGACCTCAGGCGGCGAGGTTTCAACAGTGCCCACCCCGCACGTGAATGTGGCCGACACCGTGGGGGCAGGCGACTCGTTCACAGCCGCCATTTGCGCCGCCCTGCTAAGCGGCATGCCTGCGGCCGAGGCACACCGCCTGGCAGTGGAT
>CALBLR010000129.1 GCA_937896015.1 uncultured Prevotellaceae bacterium
TTGGTGTTCATATAGTTGAAGTCGGCATAGATGTGGTCGCGCAGGTCGTAGTAGAGCTGAGGGTCCATTACGTTGCCTATGCGGCTCTGCACATAGTCCCAGTTCACATCGCGCCAGGCCACGGGGGTGCAGTTGGCGCCAATGATGCGTGCAAACTGCTTTGGCTCGTCGCCCCACGGCTTGGGTATCACAAAGGTGATGTCCATGTCGCCGTTTTCGGCCATGCCCTTGGTGAGGCCGAAGCTCGCGGTTCCCAGGCCACCCAGGATGTGAGGGGGAAACTCCCAACCAAACATTAAAGCCTTCATAATTTTATTTATGTGTAATGATTAGAGAAGTTGTTGTTTCGAGTTGTGATTCATTAAACGTCCAGGTTTTTGAGCATGCGCAGCATGTGGCACACGCCGCCCACATTGGCGGCAAAGCTGATGGCGCCGCGGCCCGTGTAGGGCGGGTTGCCGTCGTAAAGCTCGGAGAGCGTGCCTATGCCGCCCAGCGCCATCTCGTCGTCGAAGCCAATCATCATGCGCTCGATGAACGACACGCCGCTCATGCCAAACACCTTGATGTAGGCGTCGGCATAGAAGCCCATGAGCCACGGGCGGGCCGAGCCTTGGTAGTAGGCCTGCTCGCGCTGCGAGGGGTTGCCCAGATACCAGGGGTTGTAGCCATAGCTCTTGGGACTGAGGGTGCGCAGGCCCTTGGGGGTGAGCAGCTCGCGGGTGACAACGTCGAGCACCGTCTTGCGCTGGCGGCGGTCAAGCGGCGAATAGTCGATGCCCACCGCTATTATCATGCTCGGGCGCACGCTTGGGTCGGCATAGTTGCCGCTGACGTAGTCGTAGAGATAGCCGTAGTCGTTGAGGAACGTGCCGGCAAACGCCTCCTTGCAGCGGTCGGCAATGGCGGTCCACTGCTGCAGCTCGCCGCATGGCTCGCCGGCAAACATGTCGATGGCCAGGCGCAGTGCCATGTGCCACAAGGCGTTGAACTCCACAACGTAGCCCGTGCGCGGAATCAGCGGGGAGCCGTCGGGGTTCGACGAGTCCATCCAGGTGACCGGTGTGCGGGTGCCGTCGGTGCGCACAAGGCCGTTGTCGTCGAGCCACAGGTTGGATGCCTTGCCGGCAATTACGCGGCCGAGAATGGCCTTCAGCAGACTGCCATAGCGGGTGCGGCACGCATCCATGCCGGCCGCCCTGGCATACTGGCACAGGGCCCATGCGGCCCACAGCGGCACGTCGGGCAGGTCGAGTCCGCGCAGATTGCGGTCGGGCTCGCCGCCGTTGAAGAAGCGCATCAGCGACTGCGCGGCCGTGTCCATTATGGCCTCGAAATCGGCCTGGTGGTGAATCGACAGCGTGCAGCCTGGCAAAGCGATGAACTCATCGCGGGCGCGAATCTTGAACCACGGGTATCCGGCTATTATGTATTGGCCGTCGCCATTCTTAAAGTAGAATTGCTTGGCGCTGTTTTTAAGACAGTTGTAGAAGCTGTTGCGCGGGGTGCGCGACTTCAGTTCGTCGTCGAACATCTTGGCCAGCGTGCGGGGGTTCACCTCGTCGGTGCCGGCCGAGAAATATATGCTTTCGCCCTTTTTGATTTCAAGTTCGAAGTAGCCGGGCACATACAGGTCTTCGGTGTATGGCAGCCCACGCTCCTGGTCTTTGGGATACTCAAGGCCCTTATACCAGTTGGGGTTGAACACAAATTCGGGCTTGTGACTGAACTGCATGAATAGTGTGGGATAGCAGTCGTACATGCGGGTGCTGATGCCGTTGGCCACCTCGGCATAGTCGCGGCTGGCCACGGAGTTTTCCACACACAGGCTGTTGGCGTCGCGGAAGGCCAGAAACGGGCGGAACTGCAGTGTGGTGCGCGAGTGGGCGTCCATGAGCGTGTAGCGGATCACGATGCGGTTTTCGTGAGTGATGAATATCTTCTCTTTGCGCAGCACCACTCCGCCCACGCGATAGATGTGGGTGGGTATGCGCTCGCACTCAAACTCGCGGATATATTTGTGCCCGTTGGGGCTGAAGCAGCCGCCTTGATACTTGTGCACGGCAAGGTTGAACGGCGCTCCGTGCTGAATCACCGTCTCGTCGAGCGACGACAGCAGCACGTGGTTGCTGTCGTCGAGCTCAGGCACGGGAATCACCAGCAGGCCATGCTGCTTGCGGGTGTTGCATCCCACTATTGTGGTGCAATGATACGCCCCCGACCGGTTGGTGCGGATCATCTCTTTCGAGAGGCTCTGCTCCAAATTTATCATGAGGCTTTTGTCAAACTTCAAATAGCTCATTGCAAGATGTTACAGGTTTATTAATTAGTTAAATTGTTTCCACAAAGCCGCTTAATGTGGCTTTTGCTACGAATTTACGAATTAATGCGCTTCCGCACAAGCAAAACGGGCGTTTTTTTCGGCAACTCAGTGTGGTGTTGCCGTTTTTTCACAAAGCGGCAGCGAAAATGGGCAGGAATGGTGGACTTTATGCGGGGCAAAGGGGAACCACCTACACCTCGGTGGCTGCGTCGGCCGGGCAGAAAATTTTGATGCCTTGCGGGTGGCACTTGATGTCGAGCTCGGCGGGCATTTCCACGGGCTCACCGTCGAGGTGCATCACCCCTGGGGCGTTGCGGTAGATTTTGAGGTGCGATGTGGTGTAGGTGCTTATGTTGATGTCCTTGTCGATGTTGCGGGTGAACAGTTTTAAGCCCACAATGGGAGCCACGATGGGCATGAAGGGGTGTATCACCACCACGTCGATGAGGCCGTCGCGCATACTGGCTTTGGGAGCTATGTAGGCGTTGTTGCCATACTGCGAGGCATTGGCGCAGGCAATGACAAAGGCTTTTTCAAACATGGTGGCGCCATTGATTTCGATGCGGTATTGCTCGTGGTGAAACTTCACGTATTCCATAAAGGCCGACTTAAGGTAGGTGACCGGGCCGCGGCGGCCCTCGTGCGAAAAGCGCTCGGCCACCTGGGCGTCGAATCCCATGCCGCAAGTGCAGAAAAACGGGCGTCCGTTGACGGTGCAGTAGTCAAAGTCCTCGATGTTGCCGGCGTTGATTATGGCCAGCGACTTCTCCACATTGACAGGAATCTGCAAGTGGCGTGCAAGTCCGTTGCCAGAGCCGCACGGCACTATGCCCAGAGCCACGCGCGAGCCGCGCAGCGCTGCCGCCACGCCGTTGACTGTGCCGTCGCCGCCCACGGCTATCACCCCGTCGTAGTTTTCGGCAATGGCCTCGGCAGCCATTTGCTGCAGGTGGCTGTTGCGGTCGATGACACCCACCTTTAGCTGCCACGTTTCAGGGTCGATGGCGCGCTCGAGCGCCGCAGGGATTGCATCCTTGCTGTGAGTGCCCGAATAGGGGTTGATGATTGCGTAAAGTTTGCGGCGTTGTTTCATAATCAGCACAAAATTAAGCATTTTCGGCGAATATTTTAACATTAGGCGGCAACATTTTAGCATTCGCACCACTTAAGCGGGCTAATGGGGTAAAAAAAACTGCGGCCCCTTGGTGGAGTCGCAGCTTTATGCGGTTGGCCTGATGGCTTCGCGTGATGAGAATTACTTCTTGCGGTTGCCGTAGCGGCTGAGGAACTTGTCGACACGACCGGCGGTGTCAACGAGTTTCTGCTTGCCGGTGAAGAAGGGGTGCGACGAGCTGGTGATTTCAAGCTTCACCAGAGGATATGTTTTGCCATCGAGTTCAATAGTCTCCTTTGAAGCCACTGTTGAACGAGTGATAAAAGTCTCGTCGTTAGACATGTCCTTGAAAACGACTTCGCGGTAGTTTTCGGGATGAATACCTTTTTTCATTTTTGTAATCTCTTTTTTTATAACGTTATAATACTACTAAAAGCCGGTGTTGGTAGGCACCGATTTTTTGTAATGGCATGCAAAATTAGTAATTGTTTTGCAATTACGGAAATTTTCCACCAGTTTTTGGCTTTTTGGCGTGCCGATTGAGGCTTATGCAAGTGCCGTTGAGCAAAAATGGCGTGCATTTTTTTGTCGGTTTCAATAATATATCTATCTTTGCACTGCAATTCGCAAGGAAATAGGCCAGCCGCCAGATTTTTACAGGCGTGCGAAAGGCGCTTGACACGCAAGAGAGCCACGGCATCGCATTTCCACACTCTAAACATTAATTTCTTGAGCTTTATTTGAAACAGCAATCACACTTTTGAGTTGTGTTAGACTTCAGTTTACCTGTGTCGTTAGTTTCTATCAAAACAGCATCTGCCTGCCACAACGATGAAGCCTTTCCCGGGCACGGGAGCACAGCTAAAAAGCGGCCATCAAAGAAAACAAGTCACTGCAAGCGCGCAGCCGACGCAACCAGTGCCGCGCACAGCAGTGAAGAATAGAATTAAAACAAGACATTTATATATAAAAGCAACACATCACATAATTTTAATATGTATAGCATAACTGACCTACAGGCTATGACCGACTCCGACTTGAAGAGCATAGCCAAGAAAATGGGCCTGAACGAGAATTTAGACAAAGACACGCTCATATACGACATTCTCGACCAGCAGGCCATCGACTCGGTGAAGAGCGATGCGCCCAAGGCCGACAAGCCTAAGGGCAAGCCTGGGCGCAAACCAAAGGCAGCCAAAGAGGCCGCGGCCAAAGAAGGCAAGCCGGCAGCCGACAAGGCCGAGAGCAAAGAGCCCAAAAAGAAGGCAGCCGAGCAGCCCGCCAACGGCGAAGCCCCTGTGAAGCGCCGCCCCGGACGCCCACGCAAAAATGCCACCGATGCCACTGCGGCCACCGATGCGCCTAAGGCGAAAGCCGATGCAGCCAAGGCCGACAAGCCTAAGGGCAAGCCTGGACGCAAGCCCAAAGCCGTGAAAGAGGCTGAGGCCCAAGAGGCCGAAAGCAAAAAGGCTGCCGAGGAAGCCAAGCAAAGCGCCGAAGCCGCCGCACAGCCGCAGACCGAACAGGCAGCTCAGCCCGTTGCAAGCGAGCAGCAGCCGGCTGCCGAGCCGGCCGCCACCGCGCCTGTCCCAGCAGCCGAGCCCCAAGACGCATCCGAACAGCCTGCGACCGATGCCCCCGCGCCCAAGAAGCCGAGCAGTGAGTTCCAGGAGTTTTTCGGACATCCGCAGCAGCCCAAGCAGCAGTCGAAGCGGCACGACACGTCGGCCTTCGACTCATTCTTTGGCGCACGCCCAATGCAGACGTTTAAGCCCCGCACGCAGGAAGAGCGCGAGGAGGCCGCACGCCGCGCCGAGGAAGAGCGGCGCATAGCCGCCGAAGAGGCCGCCAAGGCCCCAATCGTGATTCAAGAGCCCAAAGCCGAAAAAGAGCCTAAAAAGAAGAAAGGCAAGAAGAACCAGCAGCAGGCAGCCGCTCAAAACGACAACCCATACAGCAACAACCCCTACAACTTCGACGGCATTCTTGACGGATGCGGAGTGCTGGAAGTGATGCCCGACGGATACGGATTTCTGCGCTCGTCGGACTACAACTACCTGACCTCGCCCGACGACATATATGTGTCACAGTCGCAAATCAAGAACAACGGCCTTAAGACAGGCGATGTGGTGGAGTGCACAATTCGCCCGCCCAAGGAGGGCGAGAAATACTTCCCCATGTGTGAGGTGAAGCTGATCAACGGCCGCAACCCCGAGTTTGTGCGCGACCGCGTGCCCTTTGAACACCTGGTGCCGCTGTTCCCCGACGAGAAGTTCGACCTCGAAAGCCACAAGCGCCAGTGCATATCCACCCGCATCGTCGACCTGTTCGCCCCCATCGGCAAGGGCCAACGCGGCCTCATCGTGGCGCCGCCAAAGGCCGGCAAGACGGTGCTGCTCAAAGACATTGCCAACGTGATATCGGAGAACCACCCCGACACCTACATGATAATCCTGCTCATCGACGAGCGCCCAGAGGAGGTGACCGACATGGCACGCAGCGTCAACGCCGAGGTGATAGCCTCGACATTCGACGAGCCTGCCGACCGCCACGTGAAGATTGCCGACCTGGTGCTGCAAAAGGCCAAGCGCATGGTGGAATGCGGCCACGATGTGGTGATTCTGCTCGACTCCATCACCCGCCTGGCACGCGCCTACAACACCATTTCGCCAGCATCGGGCAAGATACTATCGGGCGGTGTCGACGCCAACGCCCTGCAAAGGCCCAAGCGATTCTTCGGCGCCGCGCGCAACATCGAAAACGGCGGCAGCCTCACAATAATTGCCACAGCCCTAATCGAGACCGGCTCGAAGATGGACGAGGTGATTTTCGAGGAGTTCAAGGGCACCGGCAACATGGAGCTGCAACTCGACCGCAAGCTGGCCAACAAGCGCATATTCCCCGCTGTGGACATCATGGCGTCGAGCACGCGCCGCGACGACCTGCTGCTGTCGAAGGAAACCCTCAACCGCATGTGGGTGCTGCGCAACAACTTCTTGAGCGACCGCACATCGGTGGAGGCTATGGAGCTGATAAAGAAGGAAATGGAGCGCACTCGCAACAATCAGGAGCTGCTGCTCACCATGAACCGCTAACGAGGCACAGCGCATGGCAAGAATTCTGGGAATTGACTACGGACGCAGGCGCACGGGCATTGCCGTGACCGACCCGCTGCAAATCATTGCCAACGGGCTGGAGACGGTGCCCACCCACACGCTGATGCAATACATTAAAGACTACACGGCACGCGAGCAAGTGGAGCGCATAGTGATAGGACTGCCGCGGCAGCTCAACGGCGAGCCGTCGGAGAGCATGCGCTACATCACTCCGTTTGTCAACCGCCTGAAAAAGGAAATGCCCGACATGCCCGTAACGATGTATGACGAGCGGTTCACCTCAA
>CALBLR010000130.1 GCA_937896015.1 uncultured Prevotellaceae bacterium
ATAATCTGGCTCTGAAGTCGAAAATTGTGATCACCTATGGCGAAATCATAGGCCTCAATGGCAATGTCACCAAAGCCACGCCCCAAAGCCCCACCAATGCGCAGTTTCTCATCGACGCCTTCAAGCCAAAGCCTGGCAAGCCGCCCAGGCCTTACGATGTGACCGTGCACAATGTGGTGATACGCCGGAGCGAGCTCAGCTACGATGTGCTGTCGGAGCCGCACCGGCGAGGCCGCTTCGACAAAAACCACATAGCCGTGTACAATCTCAGGGCCGATGTGCAGTTGCCGCGCATCAAAAACAATGACTACTGCGTGGTGGTGCGGCGCCTGTCGTTCTCGGAGCAGAGTGGCTTCATGCTCAAGAATTTTGCGGCCAGCGCCAGTGTCACCGACCGTGAAGTCACGCTCAGTGGCATCCAAATTGAGCTGCCTGGCACGCTGCTCATCCCCGAGGACATGAGCATAGAGTATTCATCGCTCAAAAGTCTTGGGAAGGAGATCAAGAACAAGGAATTCAGCCTCACGCTGGCCAACAGCTACGTCACCCTCAGCGACTTGCAGTGCTTTGTGCCAGCCTTTGCCAAGTTTCAAGACCCTATAGAGATAACGGCTTCGCTCTCAGGAGGGCTGAGGCGGCTCAGCATACCGGTGCTGATGGTGCGCACGCGCAACAACCGCGTTGCCGTCGAGACCCGCGGTGAGCTGCGCAACCTTGCCAATGTGCGGCAGCTTAAATTCAATTTGCCGCACATCCGCGTCAGCGCCGATGCCGGCGAAGTGGCCAAACTCACCCAAAACCTTGTGCGACTGTCGCCTCAGGTGCTCGACAAGGTGCTCAAGTGCGGCGACATCAGGGTAGACGGCTCGCTTTCGGGACAGCCTTCGGCGCTGAAATATGCCGGCACGGTAGGCACATCGCTCGGCAGGGTGGTGCTCGACGGCACTTATACATCTGCGGGGGGCGGCAAGCGCTTTTCAGGCCATGTGGCCACCGGCGGCTTCAACCTTGGCCGTCTGCTTGGCAAAGAGGGGCTGCTTGGCTCGGTTGCTCTCAACGCGCAGCTTGCTGGCTTGCTGGCAGGCAAGGCCAAAAGCGGTTCGGTGAACGGCAAGGTTGACTACATCGATTTCAAGGGCTACCGCTACAAAAACATCACGGCCAACCTCACTGCCGACAACCGCACCGCCAGCGGACGCCTGGCAGTCAACGACCCCAACTTTATGCTCGACCTCGACGGCGAGGCCGTGTATGCCGGCGTGCGCAAGTCGCTTGATGCCGGCATCAAGGCCCGCAATGTGAATCTGGCCCGCATGCACCTGCTCAGTGGCTCGAAGTATGCCGACAAGAGTGTTACGCTCGATGGCAACGTGTCGCTCTCGGGCCGCACCGTCGACGACATGCTGGGCCACATTGCGCTGAGCAACGTGGCGTTTGCCAACCGAGCCGGCAAGGGTCTGCACATAAGCCAGTTGCTGCTCACGTCCGACCGTCGGGGGCATGAAAAAGCCATTGAACTCAAAAGCGACTTCATCAACGGCACCATTGTGGGCGACTACAGTCTGAGCAGCCTCGCTTCCAGCGTGCGCTACATGCTCGACCGAGCCATGCCTG
>CALBLR010000131.1 GCA_937896015.1 uncultured Prevotellaceae bacterium
CGCTCATCACTATTGTGCCAGAATATGAGCCTTGCGGCGAGCTGACGCTGTAGGCGGCGCTCACCGTGCCGCTTGCGCGGAGCGAAGCCACGGCCTTGTCGAGCATGGCGGCCGGGGTCTGTGCGCCGGCGCAGGCCACTGCGACCACCAGCATTATCAGTGTAAATAAAACTTTTCTCATAATAAAACTATATTTCTATGAATGCTATTTATTGTTGCTTTGAAAACATCATATCGGCCTGCATAGGGTCGATGAGCACCTTGCGCGGCTTGCCGCCCTGCGCGGCGCCGACAATGCCAGCCGACTCCATCTGGTCCATTATGCGGCCGGCGCGGTTGTAGCCAATCTGGTAGCGGCGCTGCAGCGACGACGTGGAAGCCGTTTCGCCCTGCACTATCCACTTCACGGCCTCTTCGAAGAGGGGGTCGCGGTCGGACGTGTTGCCGCCGCCCACGGCGCCGTCGGAGTCGCTGCCGGCAAGGCCCTCGGGCAGCATGAAGGGCTCCTCGTGGTTGATGTTCTTGTCGGCGTCTTCCTGCTCCTTGATGTAGTCGCAAATGCGCTCCACATCGGGCGTGTCGACCAGCGGGCACTGCAGGCGTGTGATTTCGCCGTTGGCCGAGAACAGCATGTCGCCGCGGCCAATGAGCTGCTGCGCGCCGGGACGGTCGAGGATGATGCGGCTGTCGATGCCCTGCGTCACGCGGAAGGCTATGCGGCCCGGGAAGTTGGCCTTGATGAGGCCCGTGATGACGTTAGACGACGGGCGCTGGGTGGCTATAATCATGTGAATGCCCACGGCGCGGGCCTTTTGTGCGATGCGCACTATGGGTGTCTCCACCTCCTTGCCAGCCGTCATTATGAGGTCGGCAAACTCGTCGACAATCACCACTATGTAGGGCATATACTTGTAGTATTCGCCACTTGAGTCCTTCTCGTTGCGCAGGCCGCCGCGCCACTTGGCGTTGTAGTCCTCCACCTTGCGCACCTTCACCTCCTCGAGCACCTGATAGCGGTTTTCCATTTCCTGCACCACCGAGTTGAGGGTGAGCACCACCTTGTCGGTGTCGGTGACTATGCAGCGGTCCTCGCCGGGAACCTTGGCAAAGAAGTATTTTTCGAGGTCGGCATACAGGCTGAACTCAACCTTCTTGGGGTCGACAAGCACAAACTTGAGTTCCGACGGGCCTTTTTTGTAGAGTAGCGACGTGATGATGGCGTTCAGTCCCACCGACTTACCCTGACCGGTGGCGCCGGCCACCAGCAAGTGGGGCATCTTGGTGAGGTCGGCCACAAACACCTCGTTGCTCACCGTGCATCCGAGCACCATGGGCAGCGCGGCGCGCGACTCTTGAAAAGCCTTGGAGCGCAGCACCTCGTACATGGGCACCACCTGCGGATCGCGGTTGGGCACCTCAATGCCAATGGTGCCGCGTCCGGGCATGGGGGCGATTATGCGTA
>CALBLR010000132.1 GCA_937896015.1 uncultured Prevotellaceae bacterium
CTTTGTGATGATGTTCATCCCCAACGAGGCCGCCTATCTTCTGGCCATGGGCACCGATGCCGGACTGTGGCAGTATGCCTACGACCGCCAGGTGGTGATTGTCAGCCCCACCCACCTGATTTCGGTGCTGAAGCTGGTGAGCCAGTTGTGGACGCGCGAAATGCAGACGCGCAATGCCATAAAGATAGCCGAGGAGACGGGCAAACTCTACGACAAGCTGGCCGCCTTTGTGGCCGATATGCAAAATGTGGAGAAAAGCCTCGACAATGCCAAGGGCGCATGGAGCGAGGCCATGAAGAAGCTGAGCGGCGGCCGTGGCAATGTGCTGTCGAGGTTTGAAACCATCAAAAAACTCGGCATAAGGGCTTCGAAGCAGCTGCCCTCCACTCCCGACGGCGACGAGGGCGGCTTAATATCGGAATAAAAATGAAAGTACGTTATGACAATAGAAAACTCAGTGATAATAGTGGCCGGAGGCCGCGGCACGCGCTTTGGCGGACCGCTGCCCAAGCAGTTTCTTGAGCTCGCAGGCCGCCCGGTGCTGATGCGCACCATCGAGGCGTTTGCCGCGGCAGGCATCAGCGGGCTCGAGATAGTGGTGGTGCTGCCGCCCGACCAGCACGGTCTGTGGCGCGACCTGTGCTGCAAGCACGGTTTCTCGGTGCCTCATGTGGTGGCCGGCGGCGGAGCCAGCCGCTTTGAGTCGGTGCGCAATGGACTGCGCATTGCGCAAGCTCCGGATGACGGCGTGATTGCAGTGCACGACGGCGTGCGCCCGCTGGTGCCGCAGTCTGTGATAGGGCGCGTGATGCAGGCTGCCAGGCTTAGCGGCGCGGCCATCCCCGTGGTGCCGGTCACCGACTCGGTGCGCCGCCTCGATGCCGGTGGCGCGTCGCACGCCGTGCCTCGCAGCCAGTTGCGCGCCGTGCAGACGCCGCAGGCCTTCAGTGCCGCACTGCTGCGCCAGGCCTACCGCACGGAGCCGAGCAGCGACTTCACCGACGATGCCTCGGTGGTTGAAGCTGCGGGCCACGCGGTCACCCTCGTCGATGGCGACCCGGTGAACATAAAGATAACCCACCCGGCCGACATTGCCGTGGCCGAAATCCTCATGAGAAATGGCCGGTCTTGACGCAGCCGACATAAAATATCTGCACGGTGTGGGGCCCAAGCGGGCCGAACTGCTTGGCAAGGAGTTGGGCGTTCACACATATCTCGACTTGTTGTATAACTTCCCGTTCCGCTATATCGACCGCACCACGGTGTATCGAATCTGCGACCTGACAGGCGACATGCCCAGCATACAGCTGCGCGGCCAGTTCGTCAGTTTCACACCGCAGGGCGAGGGGGCCAAGCGAAGGCTAAACGCGTTGTTCTCCGACGGCACTGGCACCATCGAGGTGGTGTGGTTCAACCGCGTGAAGTCGATTCTTGAAAGCTACAAGACCCACACCGTCTACACCCTGTTTGGCAAGCCCACGCTTTACAACGGCCGATACAGCATCTCGCACCCCGAGGTCGACGCCTACACCCCCGATGCGCCTCAGCAGGGGCTGGTGGGCGTATACAACCTCACCGAGAAGCTGCGCAACCGCTACATCACCTCGCGCTCTATTCAGAAGATGGTGGCCACGCTGCTGCAAACGGTGGCTGTGCGCTCCATTCCCGACTGGCTGCCGCCGCAGGTGGTGGCGGCCCGCCGCCTCATGCCCCTTGGCGAGGCTTTGGAATCGATTCACCTGCCAGCCAGCGTTGAGGCCTTGCAACGGGCGCAGTTCCGCATGAAGTATGAGGAACTGTTCCTCCTGCAGCTCAACATACTTAAAAACGCCAAAAGCGACCCATTGCGCCAGCGCGGGTTCGTGTTCAGGCGCGTGGGGCCAAAGTTCAACGAGTTCTACAGCCATGTGCTGCAGTTCCCGCTCACTGGCGCGCAGAAGCGCGTGCTGCGCGAAATCCGTGCCGACATGGCCACCGGCCGCCAGATGAACCGCCTGCTGCAGGGCGATGTGGGCAGCGGCAAGACCATAGTGGCGCTCATGACCGCGCTGCTGGCCGTTGACAACGGCTATCAGGCCTGCATCATGGCCCCGACTGAAATCCTTGCCACACAGCACTACGAGAGCATCAGCGCCATGGCATCGCAGATAGGCGTCACCGTCGACCTTCTCACCGGCTCCACGCGCAAGCGCCGCCGAGAAGACATCCACAAGGGGCTGCAAGACGGTTCGCTGCAAATTCTCATAGGCACCCACGCCGTGATTGAAGACAATGTGCGCTTTGCCAACCTTGGCCTGGCCGTCATCGACGAGCAGCACCGCTTCGGCGTAGCCCAGCGCGCAAAGCTGTGGAACAAAAACACCACACCGCCTCACGTGCTGGTGATGACCGCAACTCCCATACCGCGCACGCTGGCCATGACCGTGTATGGCGACCTTGAGGTGTCGGTTATCGACGAGCTGCCGCCGGGCCGCAAGCCCGTGACCACTGTGATGCGCTACGAGCAGAGCCGCCACGACGTTTACCGCTTCATTGGCAGCGAACTGGCCAAGGGCCGGCAGGTCTACATAGTG
>CALBLR010000133.1 GCA_937896015.1 uncultured Prevotellaceae bacterium
TCAAGACCAACCCCTGGCTGGCCTTCACCATGATGCTTGCCATGTTCTCGCTCGGCGGCATTCCACCGTTTGCGGGCTTCTTCAGCAAGTTCTTCGTGTTTGTGGGCGCATGCCACACTGGCAGCGTGGCCATCTACGTGCTCGTGTTCATCGCCCTTGTCAACACCATCATATCGCTCTACTACTACCTGCTGGTGGTAAAGGCCATGTTCATCCGTCAGGACGACTGCGCCGTGCCCGCCATCAAGTCGGCCCTGAGCGAGCGCCTTGGCATGGTGGTGTGCGTGTTTGGAATAATCTTTATAGGATTGCTTAGCTGTATCTATACGGCACTCACACAATTAACCGAAGGTGTGAGCTCAATGTTCACATTGATTTAAGAAAATCCATTTAACATATCCAACCAAACAATTCTAAGCGAGAGCGGGAATTCCGGCAATACGGATTTCCCGCTTTTTTTGTGCCGTGGGGTGGGGCGCGATTGGCCAAAAATGACTATATTTGTAGTTGTGTAGAAAAAACTGAACCACAAGAAACGAAACATAATTGACAACAACTACATTGCATAAACGATGAAGAAATCTCTGACTATGGCTGCCGCGCTCGCATTGGCGGGCGCCGTGTGCGCGCAGGCGCAGACAGTGACGGTGCTCAGCACTGCCCAGCTCACCGACAGTGCGGCCTTTTTTCCCCAGTTGAGTCCCGACGGCACCCGGCTGCTGTATTCCAACACCGAAGCCAGCCGCCTCACCTTGCGCGACGTGGCCACCGGCGGCGAAACCGTGGTGTGCGGCACCGGCTTCCCGGGTTTCGACGCCCGCTTTGCGCCTAATGGCAAGGTGTACTACATCACCCAGAGCCGCAGCCAGGGCAACCTGATTTACCGCACTGGCCACGAGTATGACCCCCGCACCGGCCGCGGCCGCACAGTGCTCAAGGCCCAGCACGGTGCCGTGCGCCCCGTGGAGTGCTCGCGCGGTTTTGCCCTGGTGGGCGAGAGCCGCTCGTGGGCCACTGGCGGCAATGTGGGTCTCGGGGCCTACACCGCCGGCGCGCAGGTGGTAACCTTCAGGGGCAAGCCTAAATTTGCCTCGGCCATGACCCCGGTTAGCGGCACTGTGGGCTGTCTGTGGGCGTCATACAGCCCCGACGGCACAAAACTTATGTTTGAGGCGGCAGCCAAAGGCCTGTATGTGATCGACCTCAAGCGCCACACCATCACCAACCTGGGCTTCTTCCTGATGCCTTCGTGGCTTGGCAACGACTATGTAGTGGCCATGACCAACAACAACAGCGCCGTGCGCCACTTCAACGGCTACAAAATAGTGCTTCTCAAGGCCGACGGCAAGTATAGCCGCGACATCGCCCCTGAGGGCCACATCCAGCCGTCGTGCCGCACCGTGAGTGTCGCCCCCGACGGCACCGCCGTGGGCCGAGTGGTCTACACCACCAGCCATGGCACCGTGAGCATGCAGCAAATCGAAGTGAAACCCTAAAAAAAAACGAGCGTCAATGAAAACAATAGCAATAATGGGCATGGCTCTGTGCCTTGCAGCCTCTACTATGGGCGGCGTGCAGGCCCGCACCACTGTCAAGCCGCGCGTGTTCGTCAATCCCGGCCACGGCGGCCACGACAGCGATGACCGCCCCGACCACTACTACAACCACGGTGTGGCCGACACTGTGCACTACTATGAGTCTAACTCCAACCTGAGCAAGGGCAACGCCCTTGTGAAGATACTCGAGGACAAGGGCTATGAGACCGCCACCTCGCGTGTGGCCAACACCACGGCCGACGACCTCGACCTGTTTGAAATCGTATGTCTTGCGGCCAACAGCGGTGCCGACATGTTTTTCGCCATCCATAGCAACGCCACTGGCACCAAGGCGCGCACCAACTTCCCGCTGGCCCTCTACCGCGGCACCACCGACTGCGCCACAGCCCCCGGCAGCGACTCCATAGCCAAGTGCGTAATGAATCACCTCATCGCCAACCAGACCACAGTGTGGACTCGCAATCAGATGCTGGCCGGCGACTGGAGCTTCTACGACTGGGGCCCGAAGGTGGGCCTTGGCGTGCTGCGCTACAACAAGCTGCCGGGCATGCTCAGCGAAGGTTCGTTTCACGACTACGTGCCCGAGCGCAACCGACTGATGGACGACAACTACTGCTGGCTTGAGGCTTGGAACCAGAGCCTCGGCATCGACGACTACTTTGGCCGTGCCGGCCTCTATGGCCTTGGCGTGGTGGCGGGCAACGTGCGCCGCGCACAGCAGCCCACCGCCGACGAGGGCATAAAGTA
>CALBLR010000134.1 GCA_937896015.1 uncultured Prevotellaceae bacterium
CTTTTTCACCTTGATGTCGGCCTTGCCGGCCTTGTCGATGTTGATTTTGAACTGCATCGAGGTGCTCAGCGTGTCAAACAACTCGTCGGGGGCGTTGATTTCCACGGGTGAGTCGCCATAGTGGTCGGTGTGTTTCATAAAGCCGTCCTTCTCAACATAGCTGCGGTTGATTTTCAGCTTGTTGATCATCTTGTTTTTCAGCTCTTGCGAGCCCATCACCACCACCTCGTCGTCCACCTTCGAGCCGCCAAGGTCGCCCAGGCTGAGGCTCTTAAGCAGCGATGCTCCGGCGCTCGAGCCGTTATCGTCCTGCGCCACGAGTATGGTAGATGTCACAAGATAGGTGGGCGACTTCACTTTAAGGTAGAGCATTGCCAGCCCGAGGCACACCACCACCGATGCGGCAAACACCCACCAGTAGCGTTTGTATTTATTTAATATTGCGCCGAAGTCAATCATCGGCTCGCTTTGCTGTGCGTTGTTAGAACTTTGATTTTGGCTCATAAACGAGAATATGTGAGTTCTTTTGTTTTAGGTCTGTAAACTTATTTCACTGTGAGTGCTATCACCAGCGACGCTATCACCGAGGCCATGCTCACCACGGTGGAGATGGTCGACAGCTTGTAGGCGTTGTTTTGGTTGTATTTTGAGTTGTCGATCTTGATCTTGTTGGGCTCCACATACACCACATCGTTTTGCTGCAGATAGAAGCATGGCGACGAGAACACGCTGTCCGACGCCAGGTTGATGCGCGTGAAGGTCTTGTTGCCGTCCACTTCGCGTATCACCATCACGTTGTCGCGGCGGCCAAACTCGGTGAGGTCGCCGGCGTCGCTCAGGGCGTCGAGCACGGTGTAGCGCTGCTGCTGCACATATATTTTGTGCGGGCTCTCCACTTCGCCCATCACATCCACGTTGAATCCCAGCAGCTCGACGCGCACAAACGGGTCTTTCACGTCGCGGCTCACCATGGTCTTGATGGTTTGCGCAATCTCGCTTGTGGTCTTTCCCTTCACATAAATTTCCCCCAAGTTCGGGATGGCAATGTTGCCCTTGCTGTCCACAATGTAGGTTTGCACGCGGTTGTTGCCCTGCGTTGTCAGCTCGCCGCGGCGTGCGGCGTTGGTCATGGGCTGGTTGTAGGCCACGGTGGCGTCGGGCACGGCCGACGAGATTGTTATCACCAGCTCGTTGTCGGGCTGGATGCGTATTTCGGGCACTGCGCTCTGTGGCAGCGCGCCCTGCTTGTAGGCGGCCAGGTTTCTGAAATAGCCCAAGTTGTTCTCGCTGGTGCCGCACGATGTGAGCATGAGCACTGCGGCAACTATGAGTAGTAAAGCTTTTTTCATTACAATATTACTATGAGTGTGTGATGCGATGTTATATAGTTATAATATATGTATTAACGCACACTGTGGCTGCAATATTTTGCCGTGACGCAAAAATAATGCCGCTTCCATTGTAGTGCGATGGGCGGCGTGCGGCGCGTTGCGCACTGCAAAGTTAGCACAAATCGGCCACAGCGCCAAATGGCCGCCATGTTGCCGCCCGAAGCGCCGCAATGCTGAAAAATGTGCCGCGCCATTACGCGCGACTAACGAAATAGCAGTAACTTTGTGCAGCGAATAAAGTTTAGACTACACAAAAATGCATATTTCATTCATAATATCTCCGGTTGTGATTGCTTTGCTTGCCACGGGCTTTGTGGCTTTGGCCGCGGTGGTGTGGTGGCACTGGTCGCGCGCCATGAGGCTGCGCCGCTTTGCCTCGCGCTATGAGCGGGAGCGCGAATACGCCCAGCAGCTGCCGCCTGTGAGCGTGGTGGTGAGCGCGCACAACGACGCCGACTGCCTGCAGCGCTTTTTGCCGTCGCTGCTCGAGCAGGACTATCCCGCCGACTTCGAGGTGGTGGTGGTCGACGACGGCTCGTGCGACACCAGCGCCGATGCGCTGAGTGCGCTCGTGGCCCAGTATGGCAATCTGCGTGTCACGTTCATCCCCGACGACACCCGCGCCCTGTCGCGCAAAAAGCTGTCGATAATGGTGGGCATCAAGGCCGCCAAGCACGACATTGTGCTCACCACCTGTGCCAACTGCCGCCCCGACAGCCCGCAGTGGCTGCAGCTGATGATGCGCAACTTCACCCCCGACACCGATGTGGTGCTGGGCTTCTCGCACATCGATGCTGATGCCGACCGCGGCATAGGCCGCCGCTACCGCGCCTTCGACGCTGCCTCGTGCGGCTGCCAGTGGCTCAACGCCGCCGTCAAGGGCAATCCCTACCGCGGCGACGGCAACAATCTGGCCTACCGCAAGCACTGCTTCTTTGACCGCAACGGCTTTGCCAGCTCGCTCGACCTGCGGTGGGGTGAGGACGACGTGTTTGTGAGCGAGATAGCCACCGGGGCAAACACCCGTGTTGAAATTGACCCTGATGCCATGGTCACCGTTGAGCACGACGACGCTGTGCTGGCGCACCGCCGCCTGAAGCTGCGCCGCGACTTCACGGCGCGCCGCCTGCCGCGTCTGCCGTTTGCCGTGCAGGGCCTGATGAGCGTGCTGGCCTATGCCGGCGTGGCCTGTGTGGCCGCTGCCGTGGCCCTCGACTGGACCAATGTGGTGACCGATGCCGTGGCGGCCGCGGTGGTTGTTGCCGCAGCTGTGGCTGTGATGCCAGCTGTTGGGCGCTGCTGCCGATTGCTGGGGCTGCGCCGCTTGCGCCTCATGGCACCCGTCATGGTGCTATGGCGGCCGCTGGTCGACATTGCCTACATGTTGCGCGCCACCCGCGACCACGACAGCAACTACACATCAATTACCGACTGAAGAAGCAAAGCAATAACTGGCCGGCTCGTCCGCCATATATACCTAAATCGCAATGGACCACCATCACGGCACACAGCAGCACAGCTTCGGGGCGTTCACGGCATGGCGCGCACTTGCCGCGCTGAGCATTGTGCTGTTTCACTATGATGTGGCCGGGTTCAGCCGCCCCACATGGTTTGGCGTGTCGATGTTTTTTGCGATGAGCGGCTTCCTGCTCGCTTGGCACCACGCGCCCCAAATGGCCGAGCGCAGTCTTCGCCGCGCCTTTGTGCTGACCCATGTGCCGCGACTGTATTTCATCAACTGGCTTGCACTGCTGCTGTTACTGCCGCTTGGAGCGCTTGCCCATGCGCGGTGGCTGCTGCCCGACGCCCTGCTGCTGCAGGCGTGGCTGCCGTGGCACAATGCGGCGTTTTCGGGCAACTCGGTGGCTTGGTTCCTGAGCGCGCTTGTGCCGTGCTACTGCGCCTTTCCGCTGCTGGCGCGCGCCGTGGCCGCCGCCCCGTGGCGGTTGTGCCTGCTTGCTGTGGCGGCAATGGCTGCCTTGCAGTGTGCGCTGGTGCAGTGGGTGGGCGGTGATGCCGCTTACACATTTCCGCTGAGCCGCATTCAAGATTTTGCGCTGGGCGTGGTGTTGTGCCGCCTTGCCCGCACCCGCCGCACGGCGGGCAAGGCCACGTTGTGGCAGCTGCTGGCTGTGGCCATTGTGACTGTGGCCATGGCAGTGAGCTGGCTGTGGCCCGAGAGGCTTGCCGGCTACGACTCGGTGGCGCTTTGGTGGCCGCCCGCGGCTGCTGTGCTCATGGCTTTCTCGCTCGATGGCGGTCTGCCGGCCAAACTGATGGCTCACTGCGCACCGCTGCAGTGGGTGGGCGCGATGTCGATGGAGGTGTATGCGCTGCAATGCGTTGCGCCTCAGTTGTGGAACCGCGTGCTTGCCCCCGTGGCGGCCCACTTTGGCTGGACCGCTGCCTACAGCCGCTATGCGCTGCCCAGTGTGGCGCTGCTGCTGGCGCTGGCTTGGGCGGTGCGCAAGTGGATCACCGCGCCACTGTGGCGCAAACTCAGCATGCGCCATGATTAAGTCGCTTAACTCGCTGAGGGCCTTGGCTGCCGTGGTGATAATCATGTATCACACGTGGAGCGGCACGCTCGCCACCGAGGCGTGCATGGCCATGATAATGATGATGGCCCTGAGTGGCATGGTCAACGCCATGCACCAGCCCTCGCCCATTGGCTATGGCCGCTGGATCGCGGCAAGGCTGAGGCGCATACTGCCGCTGCACTGGCTCACGCTTGCCGCGCTGGCGGCGGGCGGAGCCGGGGTGGGGTGGACGCTGCTGCCAAACGCCCTGCTGCTGCACGCCTGGGTGCCGCGCCCCGACGTGTGCTATGGCTACAACACCATGTCGTGGTTTCTGAGCGCGCTGCTGCCGTGCTACCTGCTGCTGCCGTGGCTGTGCCGCGCCCTTGGCCGTGTTCCGGTAAAGGCCCAGCTGGCAGGGCTTGCGGCCCTGCTTGCGGCCGAGGGGGCGTGGCTGCTCTCGCTGCAGCCTGGCAGGTTTGCCACTTGGGCCGCCTATGTGGCCCCGCCAGTGCAGTTTGTCAACTTCGCTGCGGGAGTGGTGGCGTGCAACGTGTGGCGCGCCCTGCCGCCCGTCAGGTTGCCGGCCCGTCAGGCCTCGGCCATCGAGGTGGCTGTTGTTGTCCTGATAGCCGCCTTGGCGTGGATTACCCACACCGGCCCGCTTCCCGCCCGTCTCGGCCCGCCCTACTGCCTGTGGGCTCTGCTCGTGGCCATGGTGGCGCTTGCCGCTCTCTCGCGCAGTGGCGGAGTGGTGACGCGCTTCCTGTCGAGCCGCCCTATGCAGTGGCTGGGCGGCATCAGTTTCGAGATGTTTATGCTGCACGGCATGGTGTGCGCGGCGGTGCTGGCCGCTGTGCCGCGCCTTGCCGCGCTGCCGTGGGCGGTGCAGGCCGCGGTGTGCCTGCCGGCGGTGGCCGCCGTGTCGTGGGTCGTCAACAGAATTTTGAACTCATTTGTATATAAACGAAAATGAAAGCAACGGTCAAAATGCGCATCCTGTGGCCCACCGTGACGCTTGTCATTGCAGCGGCGGCGGCTGTTGCCGCCTGCAACGTGGCCGTGACACGCAATGCCAGCGGGCGTGTGTACAGCTGCGTCGACTCGGTGCCTATGCGTCAGGTTGGCCTGTTGCTGGGCACGTCTCCGCGGTCGAGACTCACCGGGCGTGAGGGGCGCTTCTACGCTCCCCGCATCAATGCTGCTGTAAGCCTTTACAGGGCTGGCAAAGTGAAACGGCTGCTCATCAGCGGGTCGGACAGCAGCGCCTTTGGCATCAACGAGGTGCAGAGCATGCGCCGGTCGCTTCTTGCCCGCGGTGTGCCCGACTCGGTGATTACGCTCGATGGCAAGGGCTACCGCACCATTGCCTCGGTGCGCCGTGCCACGCAGGTTTACGGCCTCAGCAATTATGTGGTGATTTCGCAGCGGTTTCACAACGAGCGCGCCATATATCAGGCCGACCACATAAGCCGGCTCAACGCCGGTCGCGTGATTGGCTTCAACGCCGCCGACCCGAAGGGCGTGCTGGCAGCCCGCATCTATGTGCGCGAGTGGTTTGCCAGGGTGAAACTGATGTGGGAGGTGTGGCTGCAATAGGGTGGGCGGCAAAACTACTGCCCATTCACACAATAAACGGCCTTGCGGCTGCGTTATAGTAGTTAGATGTCATACACAGCAAAGCGAAACATAGTAATCATAACGCTGCTAATTAGCTTTTTGGCGGCGTTTGCACAGGATAACGACAAAATCCTGAACCGCCCCTATGCCGATATGAAAAAAGTGCATTTCGGCTTTTCGGTGGGCATGAATTTTCAGGATTTGAACATCACCAACAACGGCCTCGTCACCGATGACGGCCAGTCGTGGTTTGCCGATATTCCCAGCCACTCGCCCGGATTCTGTGTCAACGTGCTGGCCGACCTCAGGCTGTCGCGCTACTTCAACCTGCGCTTCACGCCTGGCATGTATTTCGGCAACAAGGTGGTGAAATACGTCAACGCCAACGCTCCTGCCGATGTGGCCGAGCCCGAGCTGCGGCTGCAGAGCCAGAACATCAAGGCCACCTATGTGGTGCTGCCCGTCGACCTGAAGTATTCCGCCCTGCGCTACCACAACCTGCGCCCCTACTTCACTGCGGGCGTGATGGGCGTGTATGACGTGGGCAAGGAGCGCAGCGAGCAGCTGCGGCTTAAGAATTTCAACACCATGCTCACCGTGGGCATGGGGTGCGACATATATCTGCCGTTTTTCAAGCTTTGCCCCGAGCTGAAGTTCTGCTTCGGCCTGCGCAACCTGCTTGAGAAAAACCGCCCCGACCTGCAGGACAACCCCGACATGATGAAGTTCACCAACAGCGTGAGCAAGGTGCTCGACAACATGGTGGTGCTCACATTTTATTTTGAGTAAAGAAAAATAAGCATAAGGCGTGATTACACTGAGCAAACTAAGAATATTGGTTGCAGCGGCGGCGGCTTCGCTTGCCGCCTTCGGTGCGCTGGCGCAGACCGATGCCCAGTACACCCAGTATTGGCACGCCCCTGCCTACTACAACCCCTCGGCCATAGGCCTCACCGACTTTATCCACATCACGGCCGGCAGCCGCATGCAGTGGGTGGGCGTCGACCACGCCCCGGTGAGTTTCCTGGGCATGGCCGACATGCCTTTCAAACTGCTGGGCAAGCGTTGGGGCACGGGTGTGGTGGTGCAGCAGGAGAGCATGGGCCTGTACAGCTCGCTCAACGCCGGTGCGCAGATTGCCTTCAAAAAGCAGAAGCTGCTGGGAGGCACGCTCAGCGTGGGCGTGCAGGTGGGCATGCTCAACGAGACCTTCAAGGGCTCGAAAGTGGTGATTCCCGAGGGCGATGATGCCCACAACAGCAACGACGACGCCATTCCCACCACCGACGTCACCGGCACGGCATTCGACGTGAGCGCGGGCATCCACTACACCCACAAGTGGTTTTGGCTGGGCATCTCGGCCACCCACCTCACGCAGCCAAGCGTCACCCTAAAGGCCGATGGCACCGACGACAAGCAATATGAGTTCAACGCCGGCCGCACCTACTATTTGATGGCTGGCAGCAATATTCCAATAAAAAACACGTTATTTGAATTGCAGCCGTCGTTTCTGGTGAAGACCGACACACGGTTTTTCCAGGGCGAGGTCACAGCCCGCGTGCGCTACAACAAGTTCCTGTCGGGCGGCGTGGCCTACCGCTATGGCGACGCCGTGTCGGCAATGGTGGGAGTGGAGCTTAAAAACTTCTTCGTGGGCTACAGCTACGACTACCCCATAAGCAAAATGTCGGTGGGCACCACCGGCAGCCACGAGGTGATGGTGAGCTATAACGTGAAACTTGACTTGAGCGAGAAAAACAAGAATAAGCATAAGAGCATTCGCATAATGTAGAATATGAAAAAGTTACTGATTTATATGGCGGCAGCCTTTATGGTTGCATCGTGCAGCTCGGTGCGCAAGACGCAGAGTGTGGGCGGTGAGGTGACTGGCGTGGGGGCTCCCACGTTTTCCGAGCCCACCCCCTATGGCATGGTGTATATTGACTGCGGCTCGATGAAGGAAGGCCCGGCCGAGCGCGACTCGCTGTGGGGCATCGACTCCACCGCACGCGGCGTGAGCGTGGACGGCTTTTGGATGGACGAGACCGAAATCTCCAACTCTAAGTATAAGCAGTTTGTGTTCTGGGTGCGCGACTCCATCATCCGCGAGCGCCTGGCCGACCCCGCCTACGGCGGCAACGAGGAGTTTAAAATCGAGGAGGACAAGGAGGGCAACCCCGTGACTCCGCACCTCAACTGGACCAAGCCAATTCCATGGCGCAACCCCAGCGAGGACGAGGAGCGCGCCATCGAGAGCGTGTATCGCCGCAACCCCATCACCGGCGTCAAGGAGCTTGACCCCACGCAGATGAACTACCGCTATGAGGTTTATAACCTCACCGAGGCCGCCAAGCGCAAAAACCGCTTCGACCCCACCCGCCGCGACTACA
>CALBLR010000135.1 GCA_937896015.1 uncultured Prevotellaceae bacterium
ATGTGGCAATAAGTTTTGCCAAATAGAGCAAAAGCACCTATTTTTGCATAAAATAGGCTGCGCCTCGGCAAAGACCGAAATCGAGCGGGGCTCGCTTCGGCGCTCTGCGCTCGGTTTGCGCTATTTTTGCATAAAATAGGCTGCGCCTCGGCAAAACACTCAAGCAAGCTTGGCGCTCTGCCGTGTTTCGGTTGCACTGTTTTTTGCACTACTCATGTGAAATGATATGTTTGATTTTTCGATACGCCATTACCGACAATTAGCAATGTGCGCCACGCTGCTTGTGCTGGCGGCTTGCCTGGGCGCGTGCAGCCTCACACGCCATGTGCCCGACGGCCACTATCTGCTCGACGACGTGAAAATCAACATCCTCGACACTTCAAGCACCATCAAGGGCAAGGCCCTTATGAACTACCTGCGCCAAACCGAGAACCACAAGGTCCTGGGCGGACTGCGCCTGCAGCTGGCTTTCTACAACCTCTCGGGGCGTGACTCCACCAAGTGGTTCAACCGCTGGGTGCGCCGCGTGGGCGCGCCGCCGGTGATCTACGACTCCGCCCTGACTGTGGCCAGCGCCAACCAGCTGCAGATGGCTCTCACCAACAAGGGCTATATGAAAAACGTGGTGACCTACGACGTGGCCCTAAACCCGGCGCGCAAGCGCGCCAAGGTGCGCTATGACGTGAGGCTCAACGAACCCTACCGCGTGCGCTCGGTGGCCTACAATGTGGCTGACAGCCAGATGCGCTCAATTGTGCTTGCCGACACTGCCTCCTATCCTGTGGGCCGCAATTCGCTGTTTGATCACAACAAGCTCAACGACGAGCGGCTGCTCATCACCGCCAACATGCGCAACAAGGGCTACTATGCCTTCAACAAGGAATACATCACCTTCACTGCCGACACCGCAGCCGGCTCGCGCGACGTCGACCTCACGCTCAATCTGGCCGCCCCGGCAGCAAGCAAACTGCACATCGACACTGCGGCACGCCACGAGGAATTTTATGTGCGCAATGTGACCTTCGTCACCAACTACGACCCTGTGACCATGCACGACGGCAACTATTCGGCCCCCGACACCGCACTGTATCACGGCTACACCGTGTTCTACGGCCGCGACCACTATCTGCGCCGCCGTGTGCTGGAGGAGTGCTGCTACATAGTGCCTGGCGAGCGTTACGACGCAAGCAAAATCGACAAGACCTATCAGGCCTTCGGCCGGCTCGACTTAGTTAAGTTTGTCGACATCGACGTGCGTCCCGTGGGCCGCATAGGCGGCCAGCAGCTGCTCGACGTGTATGTGCTGCTCACGCGCGACAAGCTGCAGACGGCCTCGGTGTCGCTCGAGGGCACCAACAGCGAGGGCGACCTTGGCTTTGGCGTGGGGCTCGACTACCAGCACCGCAACATCATGCAGGGCAGCGAGCGGCTCAACGTGAAGCTGAAGGCCAGCTACGAGAGCATTTCGGGCAACCTCAACGGCCTTATCAACGACAACTATTCGGAATATTCGGCCGAGGTGGGCATCACTTATCCCAAGTTTAAGTGCCCGTTTCTGAAAAAGAGCTTCAAGCAGCGCGTGCAGGCCTCCACCGAGTTTGCCACCAGTTTCGACTATCAGGCCCGTCCCGAATACACCCGCATAATTGCCGGCGGCGCGTGGCGCTATGTGTGGAGCGAGGCCCGCAACACCGAGCGCCATGTGCTCAACCTGCTCGACATCAACTATGTGTATCTGCCCAAGAGCCGCGCCAACTTTCTCGACAGCATTGCCAACCCCCTGCTGCGCTACTCCTACGAGGACCACCTGATTATGCGCCTGGGTTACTCATACTATCACACCAACCGCATCGACGGCTCGCCGCTGTCAACAGCCCTGCAGACCAACATCCACACCATACGCGCCTCGGCCGAAACGGCGGGCAACCTTCTGCACGCCTTTTCGGCCGCCTTCGGCCACAAGAGCGTGGGCGACGCCTACAAGGTGTTTGGCATCCGCTATTCGCAATACTTCAAGGTGGAGGGCGACTACTCAATCACCCACAACTTCAACACGCGCCACTCGCTCACCTTCCATGCCGGAGCCGGCGTGATAGTGCCTTATGGCAATTCGACCGTGGCCCCGTTTGAGAAGCGCTTCTATGCCGGCGGCGCCAACGGGGTGCGCGGCTGGGGCGTGCGCACTCTGGGCCCCGGCAGCTTCAACGCCAGCAACTCGCAAAACAGCTTCATCTACCAGTGCGGCGACATCAGGCTCGACGCCAACATTGAGTACCGCGCCAAGCTGTTTTGGGTCATCGAGATGGCCGCATTCATCGACGCGGGCAATATTTGGACCATCAAGGACTATCCCGACCAGCCGGGCGGCGTGTTCCGCTTCGGCAAGTTCTACGAGCAGATAGCCGCGGCCTACGGCATAGGCCTGCGTCTGAACTTCAACTATTTTCTGGTGCGCCTCGACATGGGCATGAAGGCCCACAACCCGGCTTCGGGACAGGAACACTGGCCTCTGCTGAGGCCGCACTTCAAGCGCGACAGCGAGTTTAACTTCTCGGTGGGATATCCCTTCTGACGCGCGCAAGCCCATAATAATTGATGATTGGTAAAAAAACGATATATAGCATTTAGAAAGGAACAAATTGATTTATGAAAAATCTTGTGATTTTTGACCTCGACGGCACACTGCTCAACTCAATCGAAGACTTGGGCCACGCCGCCAACCATGCCCTTGAGAAGAACGGCTATGCCACACACAGCATAGCCAGCTATCCCTTCTTTGTGGGCAATGGCGTGCGCCGCCTCATGGAGCGCGTGCTGCCCGAGGACTGTCGCGGCGAGGAGACGGTCGACCGCCTCCTGGCCGACTTCAAGGACTACTATAACCAGCACAGCACCGACTACACGCGCCCCTACGAGGGAGTGCCGCAGCTGCTGCGCAACCTGCGCGCCATGGGCGTGAAGGTGGCGGTGGCGTCGAATAAATATCAGGCCGCGGTAGAGGCCATCATCGCCCACTACTATCCCGACATCGACTTCGTGGCCGTGGAGGGGCAGAAGGAGGGCGTGAAGGTGAAGCCCGACCCCTCGATAGTGTTCCAAATTCTGGGCAAGGCCAAGGTGGCCAAGGACGACACCCTGTATGTGGGCGACTCGGGCGTTGACATGGAGACGGCGCGCCGCGCCTGCATCGACTCGGTGGGCGTCACCTGGGGCTTCCGCCCCGAAAAGGAGCTCATTGAGTATCATGCCAGCGTGGTGGTGCACAGCCCCGAGCAGATTCTCGACATTGTGCGCAACGGCATCGTGGGCAAGTAGCACTGGTGCAAAAGCAGAATATTAATTGTTTTCCATAGAAATAACGTAGTTTTATAATGAATTGGTTCATTGATTTGATGACAGGAAGCAGTGTGGCCCACGCCATACTGGTCTACTCATTCGTGATTGCAATAGGAGTGATCCTGGGCAAAGTCAAGTTCTTCGGCATCTCGCTGGGTGCCACGTTTGTGCTGTTTGTGGGCATCGCCGCCGGCCATTTCGGCTGGGCCGTCGACCCCAGCATCCTGAAGTTCATTCAGGAGTTCGGCCTCATCTTATTCATCTTTTCCATTGGTCTGCAGGTGGGCCCGTCGTTTTTCTCCTCGTTTAAGGAAGGCGGCCTTGTGCTCAACGGACTGGCGATTCTCATCATAGCGCTCAACATTGTGGTGGCCCTATCCATCTACTACATTGTGGGCGATGTGAAAATCACCGACATGGTGGGCATCCTCTCGGGTGCGGTGACCAACACTCCAGGCCTCGGCGCCGCGCAGCAGACGCTTATCGAAACCCAAGGGGCCGATGCCGCCGCAGGTCTCAACCAGTCGATGTCGATGGGCTATGCCGCCGCCTACCCGCTGGGCGTGGTGGGCATCATCTTGTCGATGATTGTGGTCAAGGCCATATTCAAGGTCAACATCGAGAGCGAAGCCAAGCAGATTGCCGACGACAACGACCAAAGCCTGCTCAAGCCCCACGTGGTCACCTACCGCGTGAGCAATAAGCTTATTTTCGACCGCACCATCAGCCGCCTCCACAACATCATCGACCGCAACTTTGTGGTGTCGCGCATCGAGAAGACCGACGGCACAATCCTGATTCCGCTCAACGAAACCAAAGTGGAGGAGGGCGACCTGATGCGCATTGTGATGAGTGTGCAAGACGAGGAAGTGTTCGACTCAATCATCGGCCCCAAGGTGGAGATGGATTGGAAGACCGACACCGCTGCCACTCCTGTGGTGTCGCGCCGCATAGTGGTCACCAAGAGCGAGATGACGGGCCGCAAGATAGGCTCGCTGCGCCTGCCCAAGGGCTATGGCCTCAACGCCACCCGCGTCAACCGCGCCGGCGTCGACCTGCTTGCCAGCCCCAACCTCACCCTGCAGGTGGGCGACCGCATCACCGTGGTGGGCAACATCGAGGACATCAACCGCCTTGCCGAGCGCCTTGGCAACTCTATGCGCCGCCTCAACGAGCCTAACATGTTCACCATGTTCATAGGCATCTTCCTCGGCATTTTGGTGGGCTCAATCCCATTGGCGCTGCCTGGCATGACGGTGCCCATGAAGCTCGGCCTTGCCGGCGGCCCGCTGATTGTGGCCATCTTGCTTGGCCGCTACGGCTACAAGATTAAGCTGGTCACCTACACTTCGTCGTCGGCCAACCTGCTGCTGCGCGAGTTGGG
>CALBLR010000136.1 GCA_937896015.1 uncultured Prevotellaceae bacterium
TGCAGGCGCTGAAGGTGCTGCGCAATGTGGAGGGCATAGGCCGCGTGGAGTTTGGCAAAAAAGACATTGTGCGCCACCGTCTGGTGCAGCGCATTGTGGAGGCCTACGAGAAGCACGACGCCCTGGCCAAGGCCGGGCTCGACGACGACGGCCAGCCGGCTGGCAAAGAAAATTGAAATTTAGACACGATACGACAAAACATCACTTAACTAAAGTTTTTTTATAGCAAAAATGGCAAATACGTTAACTCACACCGACTTCCATTTCGAGGGACAAAAAAGCGTGTATCACGGCAAAGTCCGTGACGTGTACAACATCAACGACGACCTGCTGGTGATGGTCGCCACCGACCGCATTTCGGCTTTCGACTTTATTCTGCCCAAGGGCATACCGTCGAAGGGCCAGGTGCTCAACCAAATCGCGGCTCAGTTTCTCGATGCCACTGCCGACATCGTGCCCAACTGGAAACTGGCCACTCCCGACCCCATGGTCACTGTGGGTGTGAAGTGCGAGGGCTTCCCCGTTGAGATGATCATCCGCGGCTATCTCACAGGCAGCGCATGGCGCGCCTACGCCGAGGGCTGCCGCGAGCTGTGCGGCGTGAAGCTGCCCGAGGGCATGCGCGAAAACCAAAAGTTCCCCGAGCCCATCATCACCCCCACCACCAAGGCCGCAAGCGGCCACGACGAGAACATCTCGCGCGAGGAGATTCTGAAGCAGGGCATCATCAGCGAGGACGACTACAAGCAGGTGGAGGCCTACACCCGCGCCCTCTTTGCCCGCGGCAGCGAAATCGCGGCCGGCAAGGGCCTGATTCTGGTCGACACCAAATATGAGTTTGGTAAGCGCGACGGCAAGGTGATTCTGATGGACGAGATTCACACTCCCGACTCATCTCGCTATTTCTATTCCAAGGGCTATGAGGAGCGCTTCGAGAAAGGCGAGCCGCAGAAGCAGCTGTCGAAGGAGTTTGTGCGCCAGTGGCTCATCGAGCACAACTTCATGGGCAAGCCCGGTCAGACCATGCCCGAGATGACCGATGAGTATTGTGAGACTGTGGCCGAGCGCTACATCGAGCTGTATGAGGACATCACCGGCAAGACGTTTGAGCGTGCCGCAGCCGATGTCGACCTCGCTGCCCGCATCGAGAAAAACGTGGCCGCCTACCTGGCTTCGCGCAAGTGACGCCAGCCGGCACACCGCATGATTTCGAGATGCAGGCATGCGCAGAGAGCAGGCGCTTTGGTTAGTGGCGGCGCAACTCGGCGATGCCTGCATCCGTTTTTTTTTCAAGAAACATTTAAAAGCATAGCAAAGAGAGAAAATCAAGTGGACTACAAAAGCGAGAAACTGAAGCCCTATTCGGGCGATGAGGGCAAAACGGGCCAGGTGAGGCAGATGTTCGACTCCATAGCTCCGGCCTACGACTTCATGAACCACGCCATGACCCTTGGCATCGACAAGCTGTGGCGCCGAAAGGCCGTGCGCATGATAGCTCCGTCCGCCCCGCGCCGCATCCTCGACGTGGCCACGGGCACGGGCGACTTT
>CALBLR010000137.1 GCA_937896015.1 uncultured Prevotellaceae bacterium
CTCGCCCCCGTTGAGACTGGCAATGCCGACCGCCGCATCATCACCGGCATCACCGACACCACCTACACCGTGAGCGGCCTCACGCAAGACGGCTCATACGTCTACAAGGTGAAGGTTGTCTACACCGACGGCGACTCAAGCAAGTGGTCCGATCCGCTCAACGTCACCCTCATCACGCGCTCAGGCATCGAGCAGGTGAGCAAAGGCTCGGCCATTGTGGCCAGCGGCCGCACAGTGGTGGTTGAGGCAGGCATTGAAGGCCACATCTATGGCCTCGCAGGCCGCGAGATAGTTCCCGATGCGGCCAACCGCTGGACCCTCGCCCCCGGCATCTATGTGGTGAAGGCCGGCACCGAGACCCGCAAACTCATAGTGCGCTACCCCCCCCCAGCGGCTTAGCGCCATCCCAATAGGCCAATGCGCCGTGCAGCCCCACAAGGGCCGTGCGGCGCATTTTTTATTGACGCTGCCACACTTTTACGTTCGACTTTCTGTAAAATTCCACACTTTTACGTTCGACTTTTTGTGAAATTCCACACTTTTACGTTCGACTTTCTGTCCAGTTTCATGTGATTTGATTACCTTTGCATAAATAAAGATTAAGTGACACAGAAAGTTATGAAACGGAAAGCAATAGAACAACTATATGAATGGAAGGCACGAGCCGACCGCAAGCCACTAATCGTGCAAGGCGCACGCCAAGTGGGCAAAACTTGGCTTATGAAAGAGTTTGCAAAAGAGGCTTACAAAAAGTGCGCATATATTAACTTTGAGGATAATGATATGCTTAGCCAGCTGTTTGAGCATGACTTCGACATTGAGCGAATTCTGTCAACCATCAAATGGGCAACGGGTGTCAACATAGATGCCGACACGCTTGTGATTCTTGATGAAATTCAAGAGGCGCCGCGCGGCATAACAGCTTTGAAGTATTTTCAAGAAAAAGCGCCGGAATGCCATGTGATTGCTGCCGGATCGCTGCTGGGTATATCAATGCATCAAAACGACTCATTCCCTGTTGGTAAGGTCGATTTCATGTATTTGTATCCGCTTTCTTTTTTCGAGTTCCTTGATGCCGTGGGCGAACATAGTATGGTCGATTTGCTGCAGTCTAAAGATTGGCCGACTATAACAATTTTCAGGTCGAAGTTTGAAGAGCGTCTGCGCCAGTATTATTTTGTGGGTGGAATGCCGGCGGTTGTGTCTGAGTTTTCCTCCAGCGGCAATCTCGATCGTGTGCGCGCCATTCAAAATGTTATACTTGAATCCTATGAGCGTGACTTTTCGAAGCATGCCCCCTCCATTGATGTGCCGCGCATACGAATGGTGTGGAATTCTATCCCTTCGCAATTAGCTAAGGAAAACCGCAAATTCGTGTATGGTGCGGTCAAGGAAGGCGCGCGTGCCAAGGACTTTGAACTTGCCATTGAGTGGCTGAAAGATGCGGGACTCATTTATAAAGTGAACCGATGCAAAAAAGGCTTTATGCCATTGGCGGCATACGAGGATTTCTCATCATTTAAAATATTCATGTCGGATATCGGCTTAATGGGGGCTATGAGCAACCTGCCAGCTCAAAGCCTGATAAGTGGCAATACCTTGTTTGCAGGCTTCAAGGGTGCACTCACCGAGCAATACGTCATGCAGCAACTGAAGAATAATTCCCAGTTGTCGATCTATTATTGGTCGGCCGACAATTCTCGCG
>CALBLR010000138.1 GCA_937896015.1 uncultured Prevotellaceae bacterium
AAGCTCAACGAGGTGCTGCCCGAGGTGTTTGCCATTGTCAAGGACACCGCGCGCCGCTTTGCTCAAAACGAGACCATCGAGGTGACCGCCACCGACTTCGACCGCCAGCTGGCAGCCGAGGGGCGCGACTTCGTGCACATTGACGGCGACAAGGCCATCTATCAAAACCACTGGGTGGCCGGCGGCAACGAGGTGACCTGGGACATGGTGCACTACGACGTGCAGCTGATAGGCGGCATCGTGCTGCACCAAGGCAAGATTGCCGAGATGGCCACCGGCGAGGGCAAGACCCTGGTGGCAACGCTGCCGGTGTTTCTCAACGCCCTGGCAGGCAACGGCGTGCATATGGTCACGGTGAACGACTACCTGGCCAAGCGCGACTCGGAGTGGATGGGCCCGCTGTATATGTTCCACGGCCTGAGCGTGGCCTGCATCGACAAGACGCAGCCCAACAGCGATGAGCGCCGCCGGGCCTACAACTGCGACATCACCTTCGGCACCAACGCCGAGTTTGGCTTCGACTATCTGCGCGACAACATGGCCATGCGCCCCGAAGACTGCGTGCAGCGCGAGCACAACTTCGCCATTGTCGACGAGGTGGACTCGGTGCTCATCGACGACGCCCGCACCCCTCTCATCATCTCCGGCCCCGTGGCCAAGGGCGAAGACCAGATGTTTAACGACTACAAGCCCAATGTGGAGCGCGTGTATGAGGCGCAGCGCCGCCTCGTGACCAGCCTGCTGGCCGATGCCAAGCGCCTGATGGCCAGCGACAACGACGACGAAGTGAAGCAAGGCTCGCTGCTGCTGTACCGCGCCTTCAAGGGTCTGCCCAAATACAACCCCCTCATCAAGTTTCTGTCGCAAGACGGCATAAAGCCACTCATGCTCAAGACTGAGGCCTACTATATGCAGGACAACAGCCGCGAGATGCCCACCGTGACCGATCCGCTCTACTTCATCATCGATGAGCAGAACAACACCGTGGAGCTCACCGACAAGGGCATCGACGTGCTCACACAGGGCACCGACGACCCCAAGTTCTTCGTGCTGCCCGACATAGCCACCGAGCTGTCGGAGGTGACCAACGAGCCACTGACCGACGAGGAAAAGATGGCCAAGAAAGACGCGCTGCTGCAAAACTACTCGGTGAAGGCCGAGCGCGTGCACACAGTGACGCAGCTGCTCAAGGCCTACACCCTCTTCAACCGCGACGACGAGTACATCGTGACCGAAGACGGCAAGGTGAAGATTGTGGACGAGCAGACGGGCCGCGTGATGGAAGGACGCCGCTACAGCGACGGTCTGCACCAGGCCATCGAGGCCAAGGAGGGCGTGAAGGTGGAGGCAGCCACACAGACGTTTGCCACCATCACACTGCAAAACTTCTTCCGCATGTATCACAAGCTGGCCGGCATGACCGGTACGGCCATCACCGAGGCAGGCGAGTTCTGGGAAATCTACAAGCTCGACGTTGTGACCATTCCCACCAACAAGCCCGTGCAGCGCAAGGACATGCCCGACCGCGTGTATAAGACCCAGAAAGAGAAATTCAACGCCGTGATTGAGGAAATAGAGGAGATGCGCAACCAGGGCCGTCCGGTGCTGGTGGGCACCACCTCGGTGGAGGTGTCGGAGCGGCTGAGCCGCATGCTGCGCCTGCGCCACATTCCGCACAACGTGCTCAACGCCAAGCTGCACCAGCGCGAGGCCGAGATTGTGGCCCACGCAGGCCGCTCGGTTGAGGGCAAGGGTGTGGTGACCATAGCCACCAACATGGCCGGCCGCGGAACCGACATCAAGCTCACCCCCGAGGTGAAAGCCGCCGGCGGCCTCGCCATCATAGGCACCGAGCGCCACGAGTCGCGCCGCGTCGACCGCCAGCTGCGAGGCCGCGCCGGCCGTCAGGGCGATCCGGGCTCATCGGTGTTCTACGTGTCGTTTGAAGACAAGGTGATGCGCCTCTTTGCAGGCGAGCGCACCATTAAGATGCTCGACCGCATGGGCCTGCACGACGGCGAGCGCATTGAGTCGGGCATGGTGACCAAGGCCATCGAAAACGCCCAGAAGCGCGTGGAGGAAAACAACTTCGGCATTCGCAAGCACACGCTGGAATACGACGATGTGATGAACGCCCAGCGCAAAGTGATCTACACCCGCCGCCGCCACGCCCTGCAGGGCGAGCGCATCGGCACCGACATCATCAACGCCCTCTACGACAGCGTGGAAGACTGCATCGAGAAGTTTGGCGCCGACCAGTTTGACGACTTCAAGATGCAGGTGCTGCAAAACTACGCCATCGAGCCGCCGTTTGACGAAGACGAATACCGCCGCGCCGACCGCAAAGACCTTGTGGAGAAGCTCTACAAGGCCGTGCTCGACGCCTTCAACCGCAAGTCGTCACGTCTGGCCGAGGTGTCATACCCCGTGATAAGCCACATTGTGGAAGAGCAGAAAAACGCCGGCTACCCCGAGCCCATGGGCGTGGTGCGCGTGCCCATCACCGACGGCAGGCGCGTGTTTGGCATCGTGGTCGACGTGAAGGAAGCCTACGAGAGCCAGTGCAAGTCGATTGCCAAGGCATGGCAGAAGGCTGTGCTGCTGCTCACCATCGACGAGTGCTGGAAAGAAAACCTGCGCGACCTTGACCAGCTGCGCCAGTCGGTGCAGAACGCAAGCTACGAGCAGAAAGACCCGCTGGTGATCTACAAGCTGGAGAGCTACAACCTGTTTAAGCAGATGGTGGGCACGATGAACAACAAGACCGTGTCGATATTGATGCGCGGCCAAATTCCCGTTGAGGCTGAAGACCCGGGCAACCTGCAGCAGGGCGAAGACCCCAATGCTGAGCGCCGCCGCAAGCAAGAACAGCAGCAAATGAACGAGAACCGCGGCGAAGACGCCATGGCCGAGGCTGAGGATTCGCAGCGCCGCGCAAGTGCCGGAGCAAGCCGTCCGCGCCCCACTCAGCCCGTTCACGTGGGTCCCAAGGTGGGCCGCAACGACCCGTGCCCCTGCGGCAGCGGCAAGAAGTATAAGAACTGCCACGGCCGCGGTCTGGTGTAAAACATCAGACAGCACACACATATATATATAACGCGAAGCCGAGCGGCCCTGTGGCCGTTCGGCTTCGCGCTGTTTTGTGAGTGAAGCTGGAGCTATGCCAGGTGGACGCTGCATGCCGAGAGCACCCCTACAGCGATTCGCTTTCACTCAAGATATTATAACTATCTCACTTGAGGCGGTAGGTGATGGTGGTGACCACGCGCAGGCGCTTCACATAGGGGGTGTTGGCATCGCGGTCTTCGATGGAAAACTGCCCCTGGTCGGCCTTGACAATGTCGCCAAGGCTGGTGCCAGCCTTTTGGGCAAACTGGCTGGCTGTGGAGCGGGCGTTCTCGATGGCCTCGTCCATCATCTTTGGCTTGGTGGCGCGAAAGCGCGTGTACTCGTAGGTGACCTGCTGCGCGCCGTCGTAGCCGCCGCTCACCACGGCCACGCCCTGTGCCAGCAGTTCGCCCTGGCGCGCCATGATGGAGCGCACCTTGTCGACCTTTGAACTGGTGACGGTGATCACCGAGGAGATGTTGTAGCGCTCGGTGACGTCGCTGCTGCTGTAGTCGTTGGCGGTGCGGTCGTTGGTGACGGGCGCGTTGACGCTGATTTCGGCGTCGGTGATGCCGTTGCGCTTAAGGAAGCCGCGCACCGCGGCTGTGTTGGAGTTGATTTGGGTGTATAGCTGCTGCAGGTCGTTGCCCACCACCTTGGTGACTATGGGCCAGGTGACCTTGTCGGCCTTCACCTCCACCTCCGAGAGGCCTTTGACGGTGACCAGATGGTCGCGGTCGGCATAGTAGTCGATGCCGCTTTTCAGGCACGCGCCCAGCACTATAATGGCCACTGCCACAAGGGCAGAGGCAAAAGTCAGTTCCGACTTCTTGAATTGTTCTTTTACGTTCATAGTTGCGTTGGTTTTGGTTAAGATGTCGTTTAGACCACGCAACTGTGGCAAGGTTTAATCGCCGCTGTGGGTGTAGAGGCCCTGCTGATAGAGGCGGGCCATGAAGTCCCAGTTGTCGAGCAGCAGGCGGCCGGTTGGGTCGGCCGGCAGTGCGGCGTCGGGCACCAGTCCGTGGCCAAAGGCGTAGCGCACCAGGTCGGCCGGACAGCGGCCGTAGTCGGTGATCAGGGTGTGGGCGGCGGCCCGCGCCTGCGCGCGGTCGTAGAGGGTGTTGGCCGGATGGCAAATGTATTGGGCCACATCGGGGGCAATGAGCACCCCCTTGGCGCGGTGGGCAAGCATCACGAAGTGCGAGTGGCCGCGCAGCTGCGGAAACACGTCGCCGTCACCGTCGCCCCACCCCATCCGGTCGGTGAGGAAGGAGTTGAGCGCGCCGTAGTCGGCAAAAAAGGCTATCTCGCTGCCGCCAGTGGCCTCGGTAAACCGGCGGTAGTGCTTG
>CALBLR010000139.1 GCA_937896015.1 uncultured Prevotellaceae bacterium
GATAAACGGATTGCGCTCGATGCACATCGAGGCGTCGGCCTCGGCGCCCTTGTAGTCCTCAAGGCTGAGCTTGGCCACGGCGCGGTAGAAATAGGGCTCGGCCAGATTGGGCCGGGCGTTGATGGCCTGGTTGAAGTACTGGATGGACAGGATGTAGTCTTCGAAGTAGAGGGCGTTGCGGCCTATCTTCACCACCTGCTCCACGTTGATTTGAGCCACAGCCTGAGCGGCGGCGGCCAGCGCGATTGCGGCCACCACGAGCAGTCGCAGAGATATGTGCTTAATTGTTTCCAATATATACGTGAATATGCAATTTTTCTGCAAAAATAGCGGTTTGGGCAGTAACGGCCCAAAATATCAGTCATTTTATGCTTCATTAACCACATAGGGTGCGGGCTGAGGGCCGTAAATTTCAACAAGCAAGTGCAAATTCACTTTTTTATACTCTTCTATTACTAAAGTAGCGTTATTTCCGAACATATTTAAATCATTTGAATATATACAGACACTATCGCCAGATATATTTACTCTCTTCTTAAAATTAACAATTGATTTTTTACCGCTAATAAGTCCATTTTTGCTTATAAATGTAGGATATTCGACATTAATAGTATCGTTTGATATTGTTATATAATACGTAAATATACTTTTTTGCTTATAGTGTACTTGTTGCCCTGTTTCAAAATCACAGTGGTATAGTCTATACTAAACAGTTAGCGGTGGTTTGCCACAACCAACCAGACTTACTAACAGGATAAATATAATTGCTAATTTCTTAGTAATTATTTATTGTGGGCGAGGTTAAGATGTTTTTTCGACTTTCGCAACCATGGCGGCGATTAGCGGTTTCGGTGCAATGGGCAGTTTGACAGGCATTTGCAGTGTAGGCAGGTGTCGTTAATCATTGAAAAGTTTGCGTATGTGGGCGAAAATAGCGAAATTTGAAGACTGAAACACTAACACTCAACAACTCAACGGACATGAACAAGTGGATACTTGCCGCTCTGGCTGTTGCCGTGGCCGCAGTGCCCGAGCAGGCTTTTGCCGGCAAGAAGAAAAAGAAATATGAGAAGCAGCAGGTGAAGATTGAGGCTGCGGCAGCAAAGCCCAGGCCCGACACTGTGCGCATCACCAACGCGGCCCGCCAGCTGTATGGCGAGTGGACCATTGAGAGCGTGCGCGGCAAAGCGGCGGTAACCGCCGAGCGCCCCTATATATACCTTGACTTTGGGGGCAACAATGTGTATGGCAACAACGGCTGCAACGCCATCAACGGCACGTTTGCCCTCAATGGCAGCAAGCTGAAGTTTGCCAACATGATTCAGACGCAAAAAAGCTGCCACAGCGTGACCTCGGAGCGCACAGTGATGCGCGCCCTGGCCGAGGCCGACCACTACATGGTGACGCGCCTGTTCAGCATCGACTACATGACGCTGATGAACCAGCGCGGCCAGGTGGTGATGCGCCTGAAGCGGCAAAACTTGGATTTGCTCAACGGCCCGTGGATAGTGAAGGAGCTGAACGGTGTGAATGTGGTGGACAAGAATGTGAAGATGGTGATCGACATTCAGATGCTCACGGTGAACGCCACCAGCGGCTGCAACATCATCAACGGCATTGTCACCATCGACCCAAGCAAGGACCTGGCGGTGCAGTTTGAGGACTTGAAGTCATCGCACAACGTGTGCCCCAACCTTGAGACCGAGACAAAGATGCTGCTTGCGCTTGAGGAAACGGAGTCGTGCAAGCGCATCAACGACAACGAGATGGCACTGCTCAACCGCAAGGGCGAAATTGTGACGGTGCTGCGCCGCATTGACCTGCGCGGCGGTGCAGGCAAGTAGCCTGAGTGCAGGCGCCAATCAGAGAAAAAAAATTGAGCGGGGGCGCGCCTATGGCACCGATGGTGCCGGGCGCGCCCCCGCTTTTACCGTTGCTTTGTGCCCGGGCGGCTACATGTCGTCTTCGCCGTCGAGGCCTTCGAGGTCGCTCAGCTCGTCTTCGTTATACGACTCGTCGCCATAGAACTCCGATGAGTCAAAATCGTCGATGGCCGCCTGCTGCTTTGGCGCGGGCTTGGCAGGAGCCGCAAACCTCAGTTTCTCGGCTGGCGCTTTGCCTTCCTTGCGCTGGCACAAGGGGTCGCTCATGTGCTTGCCGGGAATGGTTTCCTTTAGCACCATAAAGAAGTATCGCTCGTTTTCGTAGTCGAACACGAACTTCAGTTTCTGGCCTTCGTCTTCCACAAGCTCGTCGAGCGGTGTGTCGCCCATGAGCCACACGTCTTCGTCAGTGTCGGTGTCCATGTCGATATATGTGACCTCGGTGTCTTTTTCCCAATCGTCATCGCAAATATAGAATGAGTCGAGCTCGTCGCGCGAATAACCCGCTGCGTCGAGAATGGTGTTTCTCAGCCGCAGGAAAGTGTCTTCAGAGTCGATAACAATCTCTAACTTGAATTTTTCGGCTTCTTCCGAGCCTACAAGAAATTTGTAAACCATACCTATTATATATATGTATATGCTTCGTTTTATGTGTTGTCAATCCGTATGCGAAATTACTAAAAAATAACAACCGCAAAACATTTTGCGGGAGTTTTTTCGGAGCAGAACGGTTATTTTTACTTTTGCAAGTTTTGAGCACAAAAAAAGCCGCTGCGGCGTGCAGCGGCTTGTATCATAAGCACAAGTGCAAGTTGCTCTACATTAGGGGATAAGATTGTAGGCGCGGAACACTTTCTGAATTTTCTCGAGTGCTATGGTCACCTGCTCTTTGGTGTGTGTGGCCATAAGGCTGAAGCGGATGAGGGTGTCGTTGGGCGCAACGGCCGGCGACACCACGGGATTCACAAATATGCCCTCGTTGAAGAGGTCGCGTGTGATGGCAAACGTCTTGTTGTTGTCGCGGATAAAGAGGGGAATGATCGGCGTCTCGGTGTGGCCGATTTCGCACCCCATCTCGCGGAAGCCCTCAAGGGCGTAGCGGGTGATGTTCCACAAGTGCTCCTGGCGCTCGGGCTCGGCCTCAAGGATGTCGAGCGCGGCATCGACTGCGGCCGTCGAGGCCGGGGTGATGCTTGCAGTGAATATGTAGGAGCGGGAGTGGTGGCGCAGATAGTTGGTGATCACCTTGTCGGTGGCAATGAAGCCGCCCAGCGAGGCCAGCGACTTGCTGAACGTGCCCATAATCAGGTCGACCTCGTCGGTGAGGCCGAAGTGGTCGCACACGCCGCGGCCGCCCTTGCCAAACACGCCGATGCCGTGGGCCTCGTCGACCATGACGCTGGCTTTGTATTTGCGGGCCAGGTCAACGATGTCGGGCAGTTTGCACACGTCGCCCTCCATCGAGAACACGCCGTCGGTCACGATGAGCTTCACGCGGTCGGGCTCGCACTTTTTGAGTTGTGTCTCAAGCGAGGCCATGTCGTTGTGCTTATATTTAAGCGAGTTGGAGAACGACAGACGGCGGCCTTCGATAATCGAGGCGTGGTCTTGCTCGTCCCACAGGATGTAGTCTTCGCGGCCGGTGAGGGTCGACACCACGCCCAGATTCACACCAAAGCCGGTGGAGTAGATCATTGCGTCTTCCTTGCCCTCATATGCGGCAAGGCGCTTCTCCAGCTTTTTGTGGATGTCGAGCGTGCCGTTGAGAAAAGGCGAGCCGGCGCAACCAGTGCCATACTTCTCGATGGCCTTGATGGCGGCCTCTTTGATTTTGGGGTGGTTAACAAGGCCTGAATAGCAGTTTGACCCAAACATCAGCACCTTTTTGCCGTTGATGAGGACCTCGGTGTCCTGCTCGCTCGATATTGCCCTGAAATAGGGATATATGCCCAGAGCCTGCGCTTTTTGAGGCTCCTGATACTTTGCTAACTTAGCTTGTAATAGCTTCATTGTTTGTCTTTATAGAAAAATTTTAAAACTATCTGCACCTAAAAAGGGGTTGTCTTCTTAGCGTGGACACTGAGTGCCTTTTAGTATACAGGCTGCAAATTTACTAATTAATCTCTTAAAATCAGAAAAAAAATTCGCATTTTTCTTTAAGCATGTCGCATTTTGCAATTTCCGGGGCCATAATTGGCTCCGCAGTGAAAAGAGCCCTACCCCCCTCCGGCGCACCCCAGTCATACATATTTATTATGATTTTGGCGGTTTAGGGCTTGGGTGCGGCGATTTTTGCGTAAATTTGCAATTTGCAGAAACCAAAGGAAAGGAACAATCGGATGGAATTCAAACTACACTCGGCCTACGCCCCCACAGGCGACCAGCCGCAGGCCATAAAGGCTCTCACCGAGGGCGTGAACAGCGGAGTGCCCTACCAGACGCTGCAAGGCGTCACGGGCTCGGGCAAGACGTTTACCATGGCCAACGTGATTGCCCGCACGGGGCGGCCCACGCTGGTGCTGTCGCACAACAAGACGCTGGCGGCGCAGCTGTATGCCGAGTTCAAGAGCTTCTTTCCGGAAAATTCGGTGCAATACTTTGTGTCGTATTACGACTACTACCAGCCCGAGGCCTACATTCCCGCCGTGGACAAGTATATCGAGAAAGACCTGATGATTAACGACGAGATCGAGCGGCTGCGCCTGAGCACCGTCACGGCACTGCTGTCGGGGCGGCGCGACGTGGTGGTGGTGTCGAGTGTGTCGTGCCTCTACGGCATGGGCAACCCGCAGGACATCGAGGCCAACACCATATATGCCAAGGTGGGCGACTCGGTGGGGCGCGACGAGTTTCTGCGCCGGCTGGTCGACGCCTTGTATTCGCGCAACGAGATTGACCTGCAGCCTGGCAACTTCCGCGTGAAGGGCGACACCGTAGACATTTTTCTGGCCGACGAGGAGATAATATTGCGCGTGATCTTCTGGGGCAACGAGATTGAGCAGATGCAGCTGCTCGACACCGTGACGCAGATGCCCAAGGAGGATGTGGACGGATTCCGCATTTTCCCAGCCAACGTGTTTGTCACCACCAAGGACAAGATGAACAGTGCGCTGGGCCAGATCGACGTGGATCTGGGCACGCAGGTGGAGATGTTTAAGCGCGAGGGCCGGCCGGCCGAGGCCAAGCGGCTGTATGAGCGCGTGACCTACGACCTGGAGATGATACGCGAGGTGGGCTATTGCTCGGGCATTGAAAACTATTCGCGCTACTTCGACGGGCGCGCACCCGGCGCGCGCCCCTACTGCCTGCTCGACTACATGCCCAAGGACTTCCTGACTATAATTGACGAGAGCCACGCCACCATTCCGCAGGTGCGGGCCATGTATGGCGGCGACCAGAGCCGAAAAAGCACGCTGGTGGAATACGGCTTCCGCCTCGACGCGGCGCGCGACAACCGCCCGCTGCGCTTCGAGGAGTTTGAGGCGCTGACCCACCAGACGATTTATGTGAGCGCCACGCCTGCCGACTACGAGCTACAGCAGAGCGAGGGCGTGGTGGTGGAGCAGGTGATAAGGCCCACGGGGCTGCTCGACCCAAAAATCACCGTGCGCCCCAGCCTCAACCAGGTGGACGACCTGGTGGAGGAGATACAGAAGCGCGTGGAGCTGAAGCAGCGCACGCTGGTGACCACGCTCACCAAGCGCATGGCCGAGGAGCTGACCGACTATCTGGCTAAAATCAACATCAAGTGCGCCTATATGCACAGCGATGTGGAGACCATCGACCGCATCCAAATTCTCGACGACCTGCGCGCCGGCAACATCGACGTGCTGGTGGGCGTGAACCTGCTGCGCGAGGGCCTCGACCTGCCCGAGGTGTCGCTGGTGGCCATTCTCGACGCCGACAAGGAGGGATTCCTGCGCTCGCACAGGGCTCTGACGCAGACGGCAGGCCGCGCGGCGCGCAACCTCAACGGCGAGGCGATAATGTATGCCGACAAGATTACCGACTCGATGCAGCGCACCATCGACGAGACCGACCGCCGCCGCACCATCCAGCTGAAATACAACGAGGAGCACGGCATCACACCGCAGGCCATAGTCAAGGCGCGCAACTCGATTATCGGCGTCGACACCGACATTGCGCCCGCCGCCGGCGACAAGACAGCCAAGCACGCGCGCAAATATGAGAACAATGTGGCCGACTTCTCGTCGCTGCGGCAGCAGTGCGAGGCAGAGTTTGACAAGAGCGCGGGCATAGCGGCCGACCCCGTGGTGGCCTACATGAAGCCCGCCAACCTTGAGAAAGCCATCGACCACCTGCGCCAGCAAATGCTGGAGGCGTCGAAGCGCATGGACTTTATCGAGGCAGCGCAATACCGCGACGAGATGCTGAAAATGCAGGAGCGGCTCGACCAGCAGCAAAACGAACAATCAGCAGCAAAATGAAGCAGCAACACAACGCAACCGACACACAGCGCCGCAGCCACCACATCGACCGCCAGTGGCTGCCCACCACAAAAAAGGAGATAGAGCACCTGGGATGGGACCACATCGACGTGATCCTGTTTTCGGGCGACGCCTATATCGACCACCCGTCGATGGGGCCGGCCGTGATTGGCCGCACCCTTGAGGCGCACGGCTACAATGTGGCCATCGTGCCGCAGCCCAACTGGCGCGACGACCTGCGCGACTTTGCCAAGCTGGGCAGGCCGAGGCTGTTTTTCGGCATCAGCGCCGGCGCCATGGACTCGATGGTGAACCACTACACCGCCAACCGCCGCCGGCGCAGCGACGACGCCTACACCCCCGGCGGCCGGGCAGGTCAGAGGCCCGACTACCCCACCATTGTGTATGCCGACGCGCTGAAGAGGCTGTTTCCCGACGTGCCCATAGTGGCCGGCGGCATCGAGGCCTCGCTGCGCCGCGTGGCGCACTACGACTATTGGCAAGACCGCCTGCGGCCTTCGATAATGGCCGACAGCCAGGCCGACATCATAATCTACGGCATGGGCGAGAAGCCCGTGATTGAGGTGGCCGATGCGCTGAATGCGGGACGCAGCATTGACGAGCTGACCAGCATACCGCAGACGGTGGTGCGCCGGCCGCTGAGCGAGATTCCCGCCGCCACCGACGCCCACAACGTGGTGTTGCACCCCTACGAGGAATGCCTGCGATCGAAGCGGTGCCAGGCCGAGAACTTCAAATATGTGGAGGTGGAGAGCAACCGCTGGAACGGCCGCGACCTGTGGCAGGCCACCGGCGATGTGGCCATAAAGGTGAACCGCACCAATCCGCCCATGACCACAGAAGAAATCGACGCCTCGTTCGACCTGCCATACACGCGCCTGCCCCACCCGCGCTACAACGGCAAGCGCATTCCGGCCTACGAGATGATACGCCACTCGGTGAACATGCACCGCGGCTGCTTTGGCGGCTGCGCCTTCTGCACCATCAGCGCCCACCAGGGCAAGTTCATAGCCTCGCGCAGCAAGCGCAGCATAATGCGTGAGGTGGACCAGGTGACACATATGGACGACTTCAAGGGCTACATAAGCGACCTGGGCGGCCCCAGCGCCAACATGTATTCGCTGCACGGCCGCGACCTGGAGCGGTGCAAGCGGTGCGCGCGCCCCTCGTGTCTGCACCCCAAGCCGTGCCCCAACCTCAACACCGACCACAGCCGCCTGCTCGAAATCTACCACTCGGTCGACGCCAATCCGCTGGTGAAAAAGTCGTTCATTGGCAGCGGCGTGCGCTACGACCTGTCGATGCACCGCACGGGCGACCCCGAAACCGACAAGGTGAACGCCCAGTACAACGAGGAGCTGATTCGCCACCACGTGTCGGGCCGTCTGAAGGTGGCGCCCGAACACACCAGCGATGCCGTGCTGATGATGATGCGCAAGCCGCCGTTTGAGCTGTTCAGGCAGTTCAAGCGCCTGTTCGACCGCGTCAACACCCAGTATGGGCTGAAGGAGCAGCTGAT
>CALBLR010000140.1 GCA_937896015.1 uncultured Prevotellaceae bacterium
AGGTCGGGCTGCTTGTCGGCCTCGAGGATGGTTTCAAGCGTAGAGAGCTTGCTCACCTCCTTGGTGCGGAAGTTTGCGGGGTCATCGAGCACCAGACCGTCGCGGTTGCCCAGAATGTTGGTCGAGAACCAGCCGTTCAGACCCAGGCAGCGGGTGCCGATAATTGGGGCGAAGCCCGACTTCACCAGGGTTTGGCCTGTCTTGAAGTCCTTGCCTGCGATAGGCATCTTGGTCTTTTCGGCCATCTCCCACATTGCGGGGATGTCGACAGTGGTGTTGGGTGCGCCCATAATGAAGGGAGCGCCCTCGGCCAGTGCAGCGTAGGCGTAGCACATCGACGGGGCCACGTGCTCGCGGTCGTCGTCCTTCATAGCCTTCTCAAGGGCGGCCAGAGTGCCGTGCACCGGCTCGTAGACGGGCACGTAGATCTCGGTAGAAGCTGCCCAGATCACCACGATGCGCTCGCAGTTGTGCTCCTTCTTGAAGTTGCGGATGTCTTCGCGCAGAGCCTCCACCATTTCCCAGCGGGTCTTGCAGTCCTTCACGTTGTCGCCGTCGAGGCGCTTTGCGTAGTTGTGGTCGAAGGCAGCCTTCATGGGCACAATCTTCTCCAGCTCGTCGCGCACGGGGTTGATGTCCTTCTCCTTCAGCACCTCGCAGTACATTGCGCTCTGGTAAGCGTTCTGCGGATACACGTCCCAGCAGCCAAACTCAATGTCGTCGAGCTTGGCCAGCGGGGCTATTTCGCCATAGTGCAGATATTTCTTGTCCTTGCCCTGGCCCACGCGGATTTTGTCGTATTGGGTCATTGAGCCCACAGGCTTTGCCAGACCTTTGCGTGTCATGAGAACGCCTGTCATGAAAGTAGTTGCCACTGCGCCGCAGCCCACAACCATAATGCCTAATTTACCGGTAGCCGGTGTTGCTTTTGCCATAATGAATAAGTTTTATGCGTTAATTGTTTTTTTTGTTTCTGTTTTGAAAAATCGCCCCAAAAGTACAACCTTTTATCGAACTGCAAAACAAAAAGAAGACTATTTTTAGTTAAAATACGCTGATTTTTTATCTGTATAGTGAATTTAGCTGAAATATTGGTCTGAAACGGCATCGATAAGTTAATTAATGTGTAATGGGCTTGCGCTGTTTTGGCGCGTTTTGGGCTGTCTAAGGCGATTATTTTGCTGTTGATGCCGCTGCATGCTGCCCAGATAAAACTTTTTAAAAACAATCACGATTAACATTTATTAAGCAGTGGCTTCAGGCGCAAAAAAATTAAGGCGCGCCACTCTGGTGGAAGCGGCACGCCTCAATATATGGTGTGAGTGCTATTGCTGGCCAAGGGCAGCCGGCACCTCGGCCAGGCTCTTGATGGTGCCTGGGTGGGTCTGCGCGTCTTCCTCGGCAGTCCAGCCCTTGCCCTTGAGCCACAGTGTGCTGCAGCCAAGCGACTCGGCCGGCAGGATGTCCTTGCGCAGACTGTCGCCCACCACCAGCACCTGCTGCGGCTCGAGCTCGAGTGCGTCAACGCCCAGGCGGAACAGTGTGGGGTTGGGCTTGCGCACGCCCACCACAGCGCTTTCAATCACGCCCTTGAAGTAGCGGCGCAGGTCGTAGGCGCGCAGCACCGAGTCCACGTTGCCATAGAAGTTGCTCACCAGCATCATGGGGTAGTGCCGGCTAAGCAGTTCAAGCACGGGACGGGCCTCTTCCACCGAGCTGCGTGCTGCCTCGTCGCAAAACTTTGCCACCTCGGCGGCCAGCGGCTCAACCCTGTCAGTTGCCACGAGGCCGCGCTCGGCCAGGTCGGCCAGCTCGATGCGCATCTTCTTCAGCAGAAGTGTGTGGAAGTCGTCGCCAGGCAATATGTGGCGCACACGCGCCAGCTCGCGCTCGGCCACCACATAGCTTTGGCGGAAGTCGTCCTTGCCAACTCCAACGCCTGCGGCCTCATAGCCCTGCCAAATCACTTCACTCCAGTGCACTCCGCGGCTGTCGATGGTGCCGCCGTAGTCAAATATTATTCCTTTTATCATACGCTAAATGTTTAATGTTTAAAGATTAAAGTTTAAAAATTTCGGTATGGCGATGAAGTGGCGTTGGTGGTTAGCCTTTTTTCACACCGACGTTTGATGACTTTGGGCTCTTGATGTGGCAT
>CALBLR010000141.1 GCA_937896015.1 uncultured Prevotellaceae bacterium
TTGGGCGGCACACAGCAATGAAAGGATGCAAGATAAAGGGTCAGGGTCCAAAATTACGAGTTTAAGTGAAACAATAATGCGCCCATGGGCGCAGCCTGCTCAACGGCACACAGAGCCGCCGCAGGCGCTTTTCCTGCACAAAGTTACAAAATTTTCGCAATATGGCTTACGCCCCCATGCAATTATCGGGAAAGGCAAGCAAAAGCAGGCTCCGCCGCACCGCCCTTGCAGGGGTGGCGCGGCGGAGCCTGGCAAATCGGCATTCAAGCTACTTGGTGATAACGTGGCGGATGATTAAATAGCCGCCCACCACCTGCAGCAGCATGCCAGGCAGGCCTATGCGGAAGTCTTGCGCGGCAGCGGCAAAGCTGCCCGTCAGTGCCCATTCGCCAAGTGTGCCCGCCACCTGATAGGTGAGCACCACGGCCAGCATGATGGGAATCGTCACGGTGTGGCTGCGGCGTGCGGCATAGCCTGCGGCCAGCGTCAGTCTAATTCTTCTTAGCATATTTAAATAACCACTTTCTTATGTAAGTAAATTTTGAGATTGTAAAATTAGCGGCTAAATTCCAGACAAACTTACACAAATCACGGCATAAGTTACCAATTTCACGCCACGATGTGTTTTTTCGATTTTTTCGATTTTTTTGGCCTATGACTTAAAACTTTTTGGCGGAGTGGAATTATTGTGATATATTTGCCGCTGGAAAAAAGAGAGTATGGTATCGGTTGACCGTCAACACACAAAGCACACAAGAACCGTTGGCCTCGATTGAATACCCCACAACAAGACAAAGACAACATCGTGACTGTTCCCTCAGCAGCATGCGGCACAATCATCCCCCGGTTTGCAAAGCGCTGCCAAAGGCACAAATATTCATTTAACACAAAACATTAACTATTAAAAACTTTACTCAAGTTATGAAAAGGATCTTATTCGTTATGTGCATCGCCCTGGCAGCGCTGGGCATGATGCAGGCAAAAACCATCACGGGCAGCTTTGCCTGGCAGAAAATCGCCAACCAAGGCTCGTTCAGATTTACACAAACCTCTATTCCTGTGACTATCACCATCGACGAAGACGCCAAGACGGTGAGCATCGACAACATGTTTGGCTACCGCGGCATGCCGCTCAAGGGCACCTACACCGAAAGCAGCGGAGCGGTGAAGTTCACCTTCGACAAGGCGCAGAAAGTGGCCTACGACCCGTCGGGGCAAGACAAGTATGGGCTCTACACGGCCTATGAGTCGTCGTATGGCGCCACATATTACATTAATACGGGCGTGAATGATGACATAAAGGCCACGCTGGCCAGCGACGGCAAGAGCCTTGCATTCAGCAAAGACCTGGGCCTGCTGAACATGACAATGGGCGGAAGCCAGGCCACAGTGTTCTTCGGCGGATGCTCGATTGCGCTCGACACGCAGCTGTTCAGCGACCCCCACGACATCGACATCTTCATCGACAACCAGACCACGGGCATCGTGAAATTCCAAGATGAGACGGGCGCCGCACGGGAGAAAGTGGTGGCCGTGCAAAAGGCGTTTTTCAACGGCGAGGGCTATGAGGGCATGCTGCGCCCCTACGAGCCTGAGGCTGTGGCGCAGGACTATGTGGTGAACCCGTGCCAGTCGAAGACGGCCGCCACGTTCACCGGTCTCGATGATGCCACAAAGGCGGCTATGCAGAGTGCGGGCTACGACACTGACTGGATTACAGCCAACACCACTTGGCGCGGCTACGGCTATGAGGCGTCGCTCAACACCACCGACGACTTTCAGGCCGAACTGGCACGCTGGACAAGCGAGCAGAATGTGATGATTACACGCACCGCGCCCAACATGAGCGACGCCTCCGACATAGGCCAAGGCTGGATTGTGCCCAACGCCACCACGCTGCGCGCAGGCTGGGAACTGTATGACGAGCGCGAGGTGGAAGCGGGCGTCAAGGCAAAGTGCGGCCTGCACTTCAAGGACGTGATTCCGGTGAGCACGGCGCTGAGCAGTTTTGACGTGGACTATGTGATTTACTGGTATGGCAAGGTGAAGAGCGACATGGTGGGCCAGATTCCGCAAGGCGACACGCGCAACAGCAGCTTTGTGCAAGTAGGCGACGACTGGTACTACTACGCCCTGCCCAGCAGCAACGACATATATGTGGCCACCTCGCAGATGAACTACACGGCAGGCACAAGCGGCGACCCAACCTACCGCCACCCAGCAGGCTACCACCTGAACGCACACTTCGACGTGGACAATGTGTCGACAGGCCTTGACCAAAACCTGGCCGGCAAGCAAGTGGTGTCGACGCGCTACTACAACCTGCAGGGCATTGAAAGCCCGATGCCGTTTAGCGGATTCAACCTGATGCGCATCGTCTACAGCGACGGCACAAGCAAGGTGACCAAGATTTCACGGTAAGGTTTAAGGTTGAAAGATTAAAGTTGATGGTTGAGTGAGGTGGTCGGAAGTCATCCAGGAGTAAGCAGCTCCAACTGCTGCCCTCAAGTATTTCAACTTTCAACCTTAATCTTTCAACCTTAACAGAGACAGAAATGGTAGTTTTGCGCTTTGTGGCATCGTGGAGTTTGGCGGGTTGACGATAAAATGGTTATCTTTGAGCAATTTATTACCTCAACCCATAAAAAAGGAAACAAACCAATGATGATGAAACGCATCCTCGGCCTGACGGCTGCCGCATTACTGCTCGGGCAGCTCACAGCCACAGCACAGCGCTCCACCAGGCGCTCCGCCCCCCGCAAGGCAGCCACCACTGCAGTAGCCACCACACCCGCGCCCGCCCACCTAATGACGGCCAAGGGCGTTGGTCCAGTGGCTATTGGCGTAAAAGTAGGCTCGCTGCCCAAGACGGCCGACGGGCTCTATGACCACATAGCAGTCACCAGCGAATACAATCCCGTGGAGCAAGACACCACCACAACGGCCTCGTTCACACTGGCCGGCAAGGAGGTGCTGAACGCAACCATCGACAGCGACGGCAAAATCGCCTGCATCAGCACCGAGTCGGCACTGGTGGGCGTGAAGGTGGGCACTGCCTACTTCAAGCCCGGCATGGCCTTGGCACAACTGCGCCGCGCCAAAGGCGTGCGCCGCGACCCCAACGGCGTGTATGCCGCCGTGTATGGCAGCATACAATTCGACGGCAACGCCGCCGGCCGCATCCATGCCATCTCTGTAGGCTCGCCGTGGTAACAGCCCACCGCACACCGGTATAAAAAAAAACATCGGGGCCAGACTTTTCGGTCTGACCCCGATGCGTTTTTTTTCACAATAAACCTAAATCTAAACTACTACTCTTTGTTGGTGCGTATTAACGTGCTTTTCATAGCGGTTAGCAATTATACCAATATATACACTTATGAATCATTGTTGCTTTTTCAGGCGGCATCACTTGACGTCGATGACCTTTTGGGCCTTCTTGAGCTGCTCCTGTGAAACCTTTGGCAGAACCACGTTGAGCACGCCATTGTTGACGCTGGCCTCAATCTTCTCCTTGTCGACATCATCGGGCAGGATTAGAGCCTGATGGAACTGAGTGTAAGAGAATTCGCGGCGCAGATAGTGAGCCTCCTTGTCTTTCTCTTCCTTCTTGTCTTTCTTCTCAAATGCTATCACAAGGTTTTCATCCTCATCGAGGCTAACCTTGAAGTCTTCTTTGGTCATGCCCGGAGCTGCAACCTCAACGTCATATTCATTATCTTTTTCAATCACATTGATGGCCGGTGCTGTGGCGTTGGCCTTGGGCAGATAGTCGGTATCAAAGAAATCATTGAATACATCGGGTAACCAAGTCTGATTATTTCTGCGAGTGATCATAATTTTAATCTCCTATATTTAAAAGTCCTTTTTTATCAATTTCTCTTGAACGCTGCCCACTCGGTGTGAACCGCGTTCGCCTATAGGCTTTAGCAAATGCTGTGCCATGGCATGCCGGCGGCGATTTTCTGCAATTTTGTCCACCATAGCGACAAAATGTAGCCAACCCACCCCATCCTGCCTACAAATCATGACAAAACTACCACTTCGGGCACACATTGGGCACCGTCCACGAAAAAGGGGTTGAACATGGGGATGCACCAATTGGACGCAGCATGCCGAAAGCACTGAAAAAGCAGCAATTCTAATGGGATATGAATGTGCCGAAGGCACATATCTGTCAATAGCCCCAGACTTTCGAACACAAGCGAATGCGCAGTGCGAGTTGTCGGGGGTAAGCATCACGCCCACATAGCGCGTGCCGAAGGTACGCTTCACTGTTTGCTGTCGAAGGAGCGTACCTTCGGCACGCATTTTTTTGAGCTGATCTTACCCCCCGGCAAGGCGCGCTTAAATCAGCACGCCAAAGTCGGGGGGCTATCGAGAGCAGTGTGCCTTCGGCACACCTCACGGAAAGCCTTAGCTACCCGCCAACTTGCCAAATTTGCGATTTTTTTCAGTGCTCCCGGCATGCCACGCCCATACATTAATTCGCTGTACTTCAGATATTTAAATCGAGAAATTTCTAAAGAATGGCATTAAAAAAAGCCCCGAGGCAGTCGCCTCGGGGCTTTGAGTGGTAGAGACGAGGGGAATCGAACCCATGACCTCTGCAATGTGACTGCAGCGCTCTGAACCAGCTGAGCTACGCCTCTGTGTTTTTGTTTTACACTGCAAAAGTATAAAAAATTTGGCAATGCGGCAACATAAATCAAAAAATATTTTTCTTTTTTTCCCACAAGCGCACATTTTCAATGCCGCGGGCATAGTGCTCACCCGCTAATTCTACCGAGCGAGACACACAAACAGCATTGCCCAGCCTTTGACCTTCAGAGCCAAGGCGGGACGATGTGCGTTTTCAACCACTGTCAGGTCTACACAAATTTGTATCTACGTCCTCAATGACCTATTTGGCAACGATCTTTTTTGATGATTTATTCAACCCAGCGAACCGGAATTGGGTATAAATCAAAGTTTTTACCCATGGCTATACGTTGTCGTGCAGTGGCGCTGCTCGGCATAACTGGAATTAATATTATTGAATTATTTGTAAAATTAACTCACTGAGCGGTTTTGCGTGCGTTACATTGTTAATGTTGTGAAAAATATTTGTAACTTTGCGGCAGGAAAACAAAAACAGGTGTTAACGTGCACACCACATATAGAAACAACAACTAAAAGGCATGAAAAGGCAGTTATTAAGCATTATTCTAACCCTGCTTGCTCCGCTTGCTATGGTGGCGCAAGACAAATTGTCGGTGGCCAGCTTCTCGCTCAACGAGAACGACGCCGAAGCATTGACCGAAGGCACAAAGAAGCTGGACCCCAACGGTGAGACTTGCGCCATTATCAAGGTTATATCCACACCAGTGCTCAAGGGGCTCTCATTTGAGTCGGGGAGTCTGGCGATTGTTGCCGTCGAGGAGAAGACGGCCGAGACATGGGTGTATGTGCCCCGCGGCATGAAAAGAATCAAGATTTCGCACCCGCAGTTGGGCAGCACCAGCTACACATTTCCTGTGTCGGTTGAAGCCGGCCGCACCTACGCCATGAGGCTGACTGGTGATGTGGTGCAGACACTCACGTTCAACGACAAAAAGAGCCAGGAACTGGTGCTCAATGTGGACCCGCCGGAGGCCGAGGTGATAATCAACGGCATGGTGGATAACATTGTGAACGGCACTCTGCGCAAGACGCTGGCCTTTGGCACCCACAGCTACACCGTCAAAGCCAAGGACTACTATGACGCGCGCGGTACATTCACCATCAACGACCCCAACGCGCCTCAGGAGTTCAGCGTTAGGCTCAAGCCAAAGTTTGGCTGGCTGCACATTGGCAACGCCTTTTTGCTCGACGATGCAAAGCTGTATGTAGACTTCAACAACTCCGCCCCGCTGCCAATCAACGACACGCCAATAAGGCTGGGCAGCGGCACACATGCGGTGAGAATTGTGAAGCCACTGTACGAGACGTTTGAGGCCGAGGTGAAAATCAGCGACGCCGACACCACGAATTTGAGTCCCGAGCTGGTGGCCAACTTTGGCACGGCCGTACTGAAAGCGGCCAACAACGATGTCGAGATTCTGGTCGACAATGAATCGCGCGGCAAGGGCACCATGAGCCTTCAGCTGGGCAGCGGCAAGCACACGGTGGTGTGCCGCCAGCCCTATCACACCGACGCCTATCAGGAAA
>CALBLR010000142.1 GCA_937896015.1 uncultured Prevotellaceae bacterium
GCTCATAACCCAAAGGTCGTCAGTTCGAGTCTGGCTCCCGCCACTAAGGGAAAGGTTGGATGACATCATCATCTGACCTTTATTTTTTTCAGTCTAAATTTTGGCAACACTCACAATTGTGAATATCCACGAAAATCATTAATTTTGGACTTCACTTAGGAAAAACATGAAAAAAATAGCCGTAGTATTCGAAGGAGACATCTACAACCGGTTTGGAGGGACAAACTCAATCCAAAACCGCATTGAGCATCTGCGCCAGTGCGCCGACTACGGCATCGACCCATATATGATTCAGGTGTATGACGGCAAAGTGATGAGGCTGCTGCGCAAAAGCGGCGGCATCCCGTCGCGCCCCGGCTGCGCCCGGCTTGGCAGCGTGGAGTGCTCCATGCGGTGGTTCAAGCGGTCGTGGACCGACGCCTTGATGCACCGCTGGCTGGGCCAGGAGCCGCCAATGCTGATGCGCTTCACCGGCCGCGTGGCACGCGAGCTTGAGGGCTACGACCTGATAAGCGCGCACGACCGCATAGGCGGCCTGGCCGCCATGCAAGCCTCGCGGCTCTACGGAGTGCCCTTCTTCATGACCTGGCACGGCTACAGCATACACACCGACCCGTTTTGCGACGCGGTGGTGATGGACCAGACCCGCCGACTGCTGCAGGCGGCCGACGACAACTTTTTTGTGAGCAAGTCGCTGGCCAAGGTGGCACAAGAAATCGCCCCGGGATCGAGCGGCAGAGTGCTGTTCAACGGGGTGTCGCACCGGTTTCACCGCTACAGCGACCAGAGCCGCACAGAACTTAGGCGCAAACTTGGAGTGGACGGGTGCAAGGTGGTGGCCTTTGTGGCGCGCTTCGACCCTATTAAAAACGCCGAAAGCCTGCCCGACATCTATAGCCGCATAGCGCGCCAATATGGCGGAAAGGTGGCCTTTTGGGCCATAGGCGACGGATGCACCAGGGCCAGTGTGGAGCGACTAATGACGGTGCCGTGCCGATTTTGGGGCTATCAAGAACCTGAACTGATACCCGACTTCATGAACTGCATAGACGTGCTGGTGCTGCCCAGCAGGCGCGAGGGACTGCCACTCGTTTCGCTCGAGGCCATAAAGTGCGGCGCGGGAGTGGTGGCGTCGAGCGGAGTGGGAGCATCGGAATACATAGGCCGCGACAACGTGTTTGACATCACCGACCCCGACTTTACCGAGCGCATAAGCCGCCGCGCGGTGGCCATGCTCAAAGGCGAAGTGCCGCCCCAGACCCT
>CALBLR010000143.1 GCA_937896015.1 uncultured Prevotellaceae bacterium
GGCCACCGCGTCGCCCTACTCCACAGCCATCATCTTCGGATTGTGCCTGCTGTTTGTGTACCTGATTCTGAGTGCACAGTATGAAAGCTACGTGCTGCCGTGGTCGGTGATTCTGTCGATACCGTTCGGTCTGTTCGGCACATTCCTGTTTGCCAAGATATTCGGCATCGCCAACAACATCTACCTGAAGATTGCGCTGATCATGCTTATCGGCCTTTTGGCCAAGAACGCAATCCTTATCATCCAGTTTGCCCTTGAGCGCCGCCGCACAGGCATGAGCATCATCGGTTCGGCCGTGGCCGGTGCATCGGCCCGTCTGCGTCCTATCCTGATGACCGCAGCCGCCATGGTTATCGGTCTGCTGCCGCTGATGTTTGCCCACGGCGTAGGCGCCAACGGCAACCGCGCCCTGGGTACGGGTGCTGTGGGCGGCATGCTTGTGGGTGTGATACTCCAGGTGATTGTGGTTCCGTCGCTGTTTGTGATATTCGAAACCATTCAGGAGAAGATTAAGCCCATCAAGTGGCGCGACACCGACAACACCGAGATTGCCCGCGAAATCGAGCAGTACTCACCCGAGATGTCAAACGAAAAGTAGAATTAGAAGCATATTAGAGAATTCAGAACTATATGAAACACAATAAAATCACAGCGGCCGCAGTGGCCGTGGCTATCGCGGCCACCACAGGCAGCTGTAACCTATACAAAAAATACGAGACGCCCACCGACGGCATCGTAGGCGAATATGCCGAAGCGCTGAAGCAGCCCGTTGACTCCACATCGCTGGGCAACCTTGGCTGGCGCGAGGTGTTCACCGACCCCCTGCTGCAGGGCTACATAGACTCGGCTCTGGTGAACAACAAAGACCTGCAGAACGCCAAGCTGAACGTGGACATCGCCCAGGCACAACTCGAGGGCGCCAAGCTGGCCTACTTCCCCAGCGTGACCTTCGCGCCCAACGGCGCCGGCAACCAGGTGGGCAACAGCGGCCTCAAATGGGGCTGGCAGCTGCCGCTGACGGTGAGCTGGCAGGCCGACATATTCGGCAAGCTCACCAACAGCAAGCGCGCGGCCGAGAGCGCTGTGCTGCAAAGCGACGCCTACCGCCAGGCCGTGCAGTCGCAAATCATTGCCGGCGTGGCATCGTGCTACTACAGTCTGGTGTCGCTCAACAACCAGCTGCGCATCTATGAGGAGACGTCGAAGCTGTGGAAAGAGTCGGTGAAGATGATGGAGGACATGAAGACTGCCGGACGCTACACCGAGGTGGCCGTGGTGCAATCGCGCGCCAACTACTACAGCGTGCTGGCTGCCATCCCCGACATCAAGCAGGCCATTGCCAAGACCAACAACACCATGTCGCTGCTGCTCAACGTGAAGCCGCAGGAGTGGGCCGTGAACGGCTCGTCGGAGCTGACGCTGCCAGCCAAAATCGACGGCGGCGTGCCCATGAGCTACCTGGCCGCGCGTCCCGACGTGAGGGCTTCGGAGCAATCGTTTGCCCAGGCATACTATGCCACCAACATTGCCCGCGCCAACTTCTATCCGCAGCTCACGCTCACAGCCTCGGGCGGCTATGGCACACTGCTGGGCAGCACCGTGGTCGACCCTGCCAAGTGGTTCCTTAACCTGGCCGGCTCGCTGACAGCCCCGCTGTTCACCCGCGGCCAGAACGAGGCCACCCTCAAGGCCGCCAAGCTGCAACAGCAGCAGGCGCTCAACACCTTCCAGTATAGCGTGCTCAACGCCGCCAGCGAGGTGCAGAACGCCCTGGTGGACATCACCACCAACCGCGAGAAGCAGGTGAACATTGCCGAGCAGGAGAAGAATCTTGAAAAGGCAGTGGAGTTCAACCGCGACCTCATGAACCTGTCCACCACCACCTATCTGGAGGTGATTAGCGCACAGCAGTCGCTGCTTAACTCGCAGATTCAGCTCGAGAACGTGAAACTAAATAACAACCAGGGCGTCATCACCCTCTACCAGGCACTGGGCGGAGGCCGCTGATGCAGTCCGAATTAAAAACTATACAGCTATGAGCAGTATGATTAGTCCGCTGGCGCACGTTGACCCCGATGCCAAAATCGGCGACAACGTCACCATACACCCCTTTGCTTTCATCAGCAAGAACACCGTGATAGGTGACGGGTGCACCATCTACCCCTACGTGAGCATTCTGAACGGCGCGCGCATAGGCAAGAACAACAAGATTTACAACGGCTCGATAATTGGCGCCGAGCCGCAAGACTTCAAGTGGCACGGCGAGCCGTCGCTGTGCACCATAGGCGATGGCAACGTGATTCGCGAAATGACCATTGTGAACCGCGGCAGCCGCACCGAAGAGGGCACCGTGATTGGCAACAAGTGCTTCATCATGGCCGAGAGCCACATCAGCCACGACGCCCGCATTGCCGACAGGTGCGTGCTGGGCAACGGCGTGCAGGTGTCGGGCATGGCCAAGGTGGGCGAATGCTGCATTCTGTCGTCGAACGCCATGCTGCACTTCGGCAGCGAGGTGGGCAAATGGAGCATGGTGAAGGGCGGCTGCCGCATCAGCGGCAACGTGCCCCCGTTTGTGGTGATGGCACACAACCCCGCCGCATATTCGGGAATCAATGCCATTGTGATGCGCTACGACCCTGAGCACCGCTTCAGCGAAAAGGTGATCGACGACATCGCCAAGAGCTACCGCCACGTGTATGAGTGCAACACCTCGGTGTTCAATGCCGTTAAGCGAATCGAAAACGACATTGAGCCCAGTGAGCAGCGCGATGAGATTGTGAACTTCATCAAGGGTCACGATCTCAAGATTGTGGCTGTGCCGTCGCACAGCGAGTTTGACTACTAACGGTCAACACTCTAACGCAGAAGAGTAGTATCTTTTAGCATTAGGCACTAAAATTCACTACAACAATAACTTCATTTTTTTCATGCCCCATGAAAGGCACAAAACATGAGCGGGCCCCGCCGGATGGCGGGGCCCGCTTGTCTTTGCCTTGATTGCCAGGAGCGCGCTACTTCGCCATGGCGGCAAAGCCTCCGCCCGGAGCAAGGTGCACCTTGAGGGTGCCGGGCGCGGCCAGCGACTGAGTGCGGTAGTCCTCGGCATTGCGGTCGGCATTCACGCCGTCGGTGAAAACGGTAATCTGGAGGCCTTGCAGGAAGCTGAGGTCAATCTCCACATCGCGCTCGTCCCAATTGGTGATGCCGCCAATCCACCAGGTGCCGCCCTTGCGTCGCGCCTCCACCACGCATTTGCCAAGCTCGGCATGGAGCACGCGGGTCTCGTCCCACACGGTGGGAATGCCGGCAATGAAGCGCGCGCACTCCTCATTGGCCTCATAGCTTGTGGGAGCGTCGCACAGCATGTTGAACGGTGACTCGAGAATCATGTATAGGGCCAGCTGGCGGCAGCGAGTGCCCTGGCTCATGGGCTGAGTGTAGCACTTGTAGTAGTTGGCGCGGGTGGCGTTGCGCATGGCGCCCTGGGTGAAGTCCATGGGGCCCACCGTCTGGCGTATGAAGGGCAGCAGCGTTTCGTGGCGCACCTCGTCGTATTGGTCAATGGTAGACCACTTCACTTGCTCCAATCCGGCCACAGCCTCGAAGTTGAGCACGTTGGGCCAGGTGTATTGCAATCCCGCGGGCGGGCATGTGCCGTGAAAGTCCAAAAACAGGTGGTGCTTGGCTGCGATGCGGGCAGCGTCTTCGAGAAAGCGCACGATTTCCTGGTCGTTGCGGTCCATAAAGTCGATTTTGAAACCCTTGATGCCCATTTTGGCATAGTGGGCACACACGCCCTCCATGTCGCGGGCAAAAGCCTTATAGCCGGCCCACAGCACGAGGTCGACGCCACGCTGGCGGGCATAGTCCGCCAGCTGCTCAAGATTGATTTCGGGCACCACCTGCATCAGGTCGGCCTTTTTGTTGACGGCCCAGCCCTCGTCGAGAATCACATATTCTATGCCGTGACGGGCAGCGAAGTCGATGTAGTAGCGGTAGGTGTCGTTGTTGACTCCAGTCTTGAAGTCAACGCCCTTCAGGTTCCAGGCGTTCCACCAGTCCCATGCCACCTTGCCTGGCTTTATCCATGAGGTGTCGTGGATTTTAGGCTCATCGGCGAGGCACACGGGCACGTTGCACG
>CALBLR010000144.1 GCA_937896015.1 uncultured Prevotellaceae bacterium
TTCTATCTGTTCAAGCGCGACTATCCCCAGGTGGTGGCTTACGCCGACTCGGCCTTCTCTGGCCAGGATCCCGCAAAGCTCATGAGCAACATTTGGTCACAGACCAGTTTCTACTACATCAAGGACATCTCGCTCTACAACACCCGCATAGCGCGTCCCAACAACTTCCTGCTCCTTGCCACCTACTCGCAGTGGCCCCGCCGCCTCAGCAGCAACTATCGCTACACCTGCAACCGCGACGCCAAGCGTGCCACCATTCAGGGCCCCGGCCCCAGCTGGAAGAACAATAAGTTCACCAGCTCGAGCACCAAGGAAACATTTGCCATGAACTCATGCTTCCGCAATGTGCTCGGCTCAAGTGGCGGCGCAGAATACGGCGCATACTTCGCAGGCAACGCCGGCGAGCAGTTTGAGTACACCGACAAGGTGTCGGGCATCGGCTACACCCACAACGTGCGTGCCGAGTTCACTGCCGAGGAAACCATTCTCTGCCGTGCCGAGGCCAAGCTATTCATGGGCGACATCGACGGCTGCGTGGCCGACCTCAAGATTTGGGACGATGCCCGTCAGGACAACACCGACAAGGGCTCATCGAGCATGGTGCCCCTCACCGCTCAGCTCATCACCAACTTCTACGACCGCGAGAATGATCCTGGTTTTGGCATTATCAAGGACATTCATGTTGACGAGGTTTGCCCCAGTGAGAAATATCACGTGACTGCCGAAATAGAGCCCTATCTGCAATGCGTGCTCCACTACCGCCGCATCCAGAATGTGCACAACGGCATGCGCTGGTTCGACATCAAGCGCATGGGCCTGTCGATCACTCACAACATCGGCACCCAGGGCAACTCAACTCTGCAGTCGCTCGACTCGCGCTACGCAATTCAGATTCCTACCGAGGTGCTCTCTACCGGCTTCACGCCCAACCCGCGCTATGAAGCCCCCAAGACGCCCTCGAAGAGCGACCCCAACAAGGTCAGCCTGAGGTTTGATTTGGTTTCACTCTTCAATAAGTAATATTTAATTGCAGATTATCCAGATGAAGAAGACAATAAAAACAAAATACATCGCCCCGCTGCTGTTTGCCGCCTCGGCCCTGCTGCCGCTGGCATCGTGCAGCGACGACGACTTCACACCCACCATTTTCCCGGATCCCGACACCTCTGTCGACAGCACCCAGGTGACCTATAAGTTCGACAAGTGGCTTGAGCAGAACTTCCTCACCCCCTACAACGTGGAGGTGCAGTATAAACTCAAGGACATCAGCACCAACATGAACTACAACCTGGTGCCCGCCACCCTCAGCCAGAGCGAAGACCTGGCGGTGCTGGCCAAGTATCTGTGGTTCGACGTTTATGCCAAGGTGGTTAGCCCCGAGTTCCTTAAGCAGTATTGCCCGCGCATCCTTGCCTTCGTCGGCTCGGCTGCCATCAACCCCCAGAGCCACAACGAGACTGTGGGTCTGGCCGAAGGCGGTGTGAAGATTTCACTCTTCAAGGTCAACAGCCTTGACGCAAGTGATGTGGCTGCGCTCAACAATCAGTATCTGCAGACCATGCACCACGAGTTCACCCACATCTTGCACCAGGCCAAGAGTTACCCCACCGAGTTCAACACCATCAGCGTGGGCAAGTACGACGGCCAGAACTGGCAGGACCGCAACGCTGGCGTGGTGGCCTCGCTGGGCTTCACCACTCCCTATGCAAGTTCGGCGTTCCGCGAGGATGTGGCCGAGACTGTGGCCAACTACATCACCATGACCGATGCCGAGTGGGCGCGCCTGCTCGAGTTGGCTGGCCGCGGATGGGCTTCAAACAAGGTGGATGGCGCGCAGGAAGCCACCTACTACTGCTACTACTACTATCCCTACAACGACATGGAGGGCAAGATGCAGTATTGCAATGAGCGCGACGTTTTCACCGAAGAGGATTCTACCGGCACAGTGCAGAAGTACTATAAGATG
>CALBLR010000145.1 GCA_937896015.1 uncultured Prevotellaceae bacterium
CTCCAGAAAGTCGTCCTGCTTGGGCAGGTGCTGCCACAGCGAGTCGGCGCGGTCGGTGTAGCCGGCGGTGTGGATATAGGCCTTGCCTGCAGTCGAGGCCACGCCTATCGACTGGTTTTTGAGCACGCCGCCAAATCCGCCCATGGCGTGCCCCTTGAAGTGGGCCAGGTTGATCATAAAGTCGTAGTTGGCGAGATGGTCGCCCACGATGTCATACTTCAGGTGCTTCTTGTCGCGCACCGGTATGCGCATTTGTCCGTATTCGTCCATCAGGTCGACGGGCGCAATCGAGTCGAAGCCGTGGGCGTGAATCGTGGCCCAGTGCTTGCCCACGTCCTGGCGGCTGCCGCCGTAGGCCGTGCAGCACTCCACCAGCGTGCCGCGCACCTCGTCTACAAGGCCGCGTATCAGGGTGGGCTTCAGGTAGTTGTTGCCACCCATCTCACCGCTGCTGATTTTAATGGCCACATGGCCGGTGGCCGGCACGCCCAGAGCCTTGTAGATGCGCACAAGCGCCTCGGGGCTGATTTCGGTGGTCATGTACACTTTGGGCTGCGCCCACACTGCTGCGGCTGTCATCACTGCCGCAATGGCTGCTATGAGTTTCTTCATCGTTGCGTTCGTTTTTTTGTTGTTATGCAAAGATAATAAAAAAGATTGCAATCAACTGCCCTTCTTGCGCTTTACGCCACGCACGGCTGGCGCTTCGAGCGGATTGTCGGGCCAGTAGTGCTTGGGGTAGCGGCGGCGCAGCTCCTTGCGCACTTCAAAGTAGGTGTCATGCCAAAAGCTTTGCAGGTCTTGCGTGAGCTGCACCGGCTTGTAGCCAGGCGACAGCAGTTCCATCAGCACGGGCTGCCGTCCGCCGTCCACGCGCGGCGTGCTGTCCATGCCGAAGCACTCTTGCAGCCTCACGCTCAGCACCGGGGCCTCGGCCCCCTGGCGGTAGTCCAGCCTGATGCGGCTGCCTGTGGGCACCTGCACGTGCGACGGGGCCAGGCGGTCGATCTCGGCCTGCAACTCATAGGGCACAATGGCCCAAATGGCGGCGCACAGGTCGATGCGCTTCAGCTCGACCACACTGGTGGGCATGCGCCCGCCTTGGCTCAGATACAGTGGCAGCCACTGCTCGGCCGTGGCCAGCAGACGCGGGGTCGACAGGTCGGGGACGCCCATCCCGGGGTGCCATGCCGCCACTTGCGCCACACGCCGCTGCAGCCGCTGCACGCTGTCGTTCCAGTCGAGCATGCTCAGTCCGTCCTTGTGCACGGCTTGGCAAATGGTGGAGGAAATCAGCTTGGGGTCTACGTTGTGCAGCGGCCTGCTGTCAATCACCAGCGAACCCACGCGGCGCTCGTGGCTTGCGGTGATGCAGCCTTGCTTGCCGTCCCACGCCACATGGTCGCGCTCCTTCACCATGCTGCCGTCCAGCTCGCTGGGGTTGAGGGCGGCGGCCAGAAACACGCGTCCTGCCCCGCCTGCCGGCGCGTTCATCGAGGCAATGGCTATCCACTGGCAGGCCGCAATGGCATCGGCCTGGTCAACGGCCACCTGTCCGCCGCTGGCCAGACGGTAGTGCCCTATGCCGTCGGAGGCCATGGCCACGCGTTCGGGATAGGCGCAGGCCACCAGCCGTCCGGCGTCGGTTGCGGCAATGCCGCCATTGTCTTCGCCGGCGTGCGCCATGCGGCGGTATTCGGCGGCAATCTTGGCAATGCGTGCCCACCGGCCAGGACTTTTGCGCGCTCGCGCCGCGCGCAGTGCCGCCAGGCGCACTGTCATGTCGGCTTCACCGCTGTCGGCCATCGGGTCTTTCTCCTCAAGCAGTGCGGCAATGTCGCATGCCAGGCTTCTCTGACTCTGACTGCCGGCGCTGATAATCATGCGTGCAATGCGCGGGTGGCAGGGCAGGGCGGCCATGCGCCGCCCCATGGCAGTGATGCAGCCGCTGCCGTCGATGGCGCCGAGCTCCTCAAGCAGGAGCCTGGCTCCGGCCACGTTGCCTGCCGGCGGGGCGGTGAGCCACGGCAGCGACATCACGTCGGCCTCGCCAAAGGCGGCTATGCCAAGCACCATCGGCGCCAGGTCAGCCTCCACTATTTCGGGCTTGCGCTGCTGCTCCATGTGGTGCTCGGTGGCCAGTGTCCACAGCCGGCGGCACTCGCCACTGGCCACGCGGCCCGCGCGCCCTGAGCGCTGTGTGGCCATGTCGAGGCTTATGCGCGCCGTCTCGAGGTGGCTGAGTCCGGTGCGAGGGTCAAACACCAGCTTGCGGCAAAGTCCGGAGTCAACCACTGCGCGCACGCCCTCTATGGTCACCGACGTCTCGGCGATGGGTGTGGCCAGCACCACCTTGCGCTCGCCGGCCGCCGATGGAGCAATTGCCCGCCGCTGCTGCTCGGGCGGCAGGTTGCCATACAGCGGATAGATGCGCGTCGGGGCCAGCGACTGGCCCAGCAGCTCGGCGCACTGCGCTATTTCGCCCTGGCCGGGCAGAAAAGCCAGAATGTCGCCTTCGCACTCGCGGTGTGCTTTGAGCGTGGCGCTTGCCACAGCCCTGGCGCAGTCGCGCATGGGGCAGTCGTCGGCCGAGTGAGTCACCTGCACGGGGTGCATGCGCCCTTCGCTCTCCACGAGCGGCGCGCCCATGGCGGCGCAAATGGCGCTTGTGTCGATGGTGGCCGACATTATCACTATTTTAAGCTCGGGCCTGAGGGTTTGTTGCACCAGCCTTGTCAGCGCCAGTGCCAGGTCGGAGTTGATGCTGCGCTCGTGGAATTCGTCGAATATCACGGTGTCCACGCCCTCGAGCGTGGCGTCGTCGATTAGCATGCGCGTGAGAATGCCCTCGGTGAGCACCTCGACGCGCGTTGCAGCCGATGTGCGGCTCTCCAGCCTCACGCGGTAGCCCACCGTGCGCCCCACCGCCTCGTCCAGCGTGTGGGCCATGCGCTCGGCAATTTGCCGAGCGGCCAGGCGGCGCGGCTCCAGCATCAGCGTCTTGCCGCAGCCCTTGCCGCCGGCCATTATGGTCAGCGGCAGCAGGGTCGACTTGCCCGCTCCCGGCGGAGCTGTGACCACCACAATGCCGCTGCTTTCCAGCTCACTGTTGAGTTTGGCGGCTATTTGCGCAGCAGGCAGGTGGCCCGCGCGCGCTATTATTTCATCCACGTTCATAGGTGTAAAGTTAGCGCAAAATGCCCATTCAAGCAAGCAAAAAATGGGCGGCTCCGCATATTGTGGCCGCCCATTTTTTACTCCAGTCGCTTTTAAGGAAATCACATATTTTCCTCATCGATGCTTTTTTGCGTTGCGCGCTTAGCCTCCAGGCGGTCATACCGTTTGCCGCGGCACATCCAGCAGCTGCATGGAGTGCCTGTGGTGCGATATGCCTGCATCCAGTGCTCTTTTGCCAATTCAAACCAGTGTGGGTGATAGATGTGTCCTTCCCTGCCAAGGGAGACAAATGTAAATGTGGCTGAGCAGCGCTTCAGCCGCGCCTTAAATACTCGCGCGGCCTGACGGCGGCGCCATTGTCTTGATCTTTTTTCCATCGTCTCTTTCTATTAAAAGTTTCTGCTGCGACGATGTGGTCTTGTAGGTGTTAAGTGCATCCATGATTGTGTGTGCTGTGTTTAACCGTGTTATAGCCAATGTTCCTTTAATAGAGGCCAAAATTAGCCAAATTGCCACAATCACGCAAGCCCTCGGCCGCAAATCGGCAAAAAAACTCGGGCCGGCGGGTGCCTCAGCGTTGAGGCGGCCCGTCGGCCCGATAGGTTAAGGTGTGAAATGTTTAGCTCAAATTAGCGCACTATCAGTTTCTTGCCTGCGGCAATGTAGAGGCCTGCGGGCAGCTCAACTGTGGTGGTGCCTTCACTTGCCTTCACGCTGGCCACCAGAGCGCCGGTGATGTTATACACATTCACTGTGGCCGGTGCGGCGGCGTTGATGCTGATTGTGCCGCGGGTGGCGGTCACGTTGATGGCGTTGGCGTCGGCAATGGCCTGAATTGCTGTGGTGGTGTGCACGGGCAGCTTGAACGCTGCCACAAGGGCGTTGAATGCCGATGACGAGAGCGAAATCTCACCGCCAATAAACTTCACTGTGCCCCTCACGCGCGACAGTGCATACAGTGTGTCGTTAGACGCCACCATCGGGAAAATTGCCGATGCGTTGTCGGTCAGGTCCCATTCCACATCCTTGTAGGCAAGGGTGTTGCGGTCATACTTTTTCATAAACAGGGCACCCATCAGGTTGTGGCCCAGCACATATATGTTGTCGTTGTCGTTGCGGTCGGCCACCACGCCCATAAATCCGCTTTGGTTCTTGCCGTTAAGCGCCGAGCCCTGTGGCTCAAGTTCGCTGTTGAGCTTAATCAGATATCCGTCGCGGGTTGTGGAGGTTGCGTCCATGGTGCCGCTGGCCAGGTCGAGCTTGCACTTGGCCTTGCCTGTGAGGTAGACGCTGTTGTCAATCACGTCGATGGCAGTGGTTTGATACACCGAGCCGCTTGCCTCCGAAGCAAATGCCTTCGCGTTGAGCACGTTCAGGTCGAGGTCGGCCACGCCCACCAGCAGTGCGGTGTTGGCGTTCTTCAGCCCCAGGTCGATGCCGCCCAGCTTGGCGGGGTTCAGAGCACCGTTGATTTTGCGGCCTTGGAAGTAGCCCTCAAAATATAGCTTGTCGTTGGCGATGCGCACATTCTTGATGGCGGTGTAGCTGGCGCTGTCCGAGCTCACAAGGCTCTTCAGATAGTTGCCGTTGGCGTCAAACTTGGCAATGAATAGGTCGCCGTTCTGCGTTTGCGGGTCGCCCGTCCAGTCCTTTGTGTTGCAGGGGGTGAGGGTCACCTTCGAGCCGTCGGCCTTCTGGAATGTGATGGGCATGCGGAAGCGTCCGCCCACATACAGGTTTTGGTTGCCGTCCACCTTTGCGGTATACACATCTATGCCGTCGGGAGTGAGTTTTGAGTATGTGGAGGCCTTGCCTTGCGGAGTGGTGGCGACATCGGTCATGCGTGTCCACTCAATTGCGCCGTCTTTCGAGAAGCGCACCATCACCATGCGGTAGAAGCGGCCGTTGGGGTCGGCTGTCCAGTCGAACTCGGTGGTCTTGCCGGTGCCGTCAACTATGGCGGGCTTCTCCGAGCGGCCGTTGCTGTGGCGGAACTTCACCACCATCATCACGCCGCCGTCGCTGGTTGCGGCCAGCCAGCCGCCGCCCGAGTAGAGGTCGCCTATTGTGGAGTATGCGCTCCACAGGCGGTTGCCGTTGCCGTCGGTTTTGATCAGCACCAGGTTTTGGTTGCCCGATGTAGTGGTGTTGGTGGTGCCGTGGCCTATCACCTCATCGCCGAATTTGATTTCCTCGGCATCGGTCATTGTGCCGGCGCTGGTGAGTGAATACAGCGAGCCGTCGCTGGCCACAGCCAGGTCATAGCCCATGCCCGTCTTTTGCGGTGCGCTCACCACTTTGCCCCACAGGGCCACAGGCTGTGTGGCTGCCTGTGCCATTGCTGCCATCGGTGCCAGTGCCACCATGGCTGCTGCTAAAAGTTTGTAAACTTTCTTCATAAGTTTTGAGTTTGTTTTATGATTTGTGTTTGTTCTCCTTAACTATGTGTGGCCACACTGCGGCGTCGGCCTTGTGTCACCAGTGCAAAATTACCTTCACTCCACAAGGCCCGAAATCGCTTATAATGATGATTTTTTTGCCGGCAGATACCCTTTTGTGGGTATTTTGTGCCATTGTTGGTAGTGTTTTCGCTGTGCGGCAATCGTAATAATTGGTGATTAGGCCGCCGCTAAATACCTATCATTAGGTATTGCCGCCGCTGTGTGGCAAACGTAATTTTGCGGCATAAAACACTGATAAATGAGACAATTACTTAAAACGACACTGCTAATCATTGCAATCTGCTTTGCAGCCTTCGCGGCCGCGGCACAGCAGCCGGCCCTAAGCGGCACAGTGGTCGACGCCGCGGGCGGCGGTCCAATCCAGTTTGCCACGGTGGCCGTCAGACCCGGCGGACAGTCGGTGGCCACCGACGACCGCGGCCGCTTTGCCGTTGCCGGCCTGAAGCCGGGCAGCTACACACTCACCGTGAGTTTTGTGGGCTACAAGACTGCTACCCGAACCGTTACCTTGGGCACAACGCCCGCCGACGTTAAAATCACACTCACCGAAAATTCCAAGGTGCTCAACGCCGTGGTGGTCACAGCCAAGGAGTCGACCGGAATGACCAGCAGCTCGCGCATAGGCCGCGACGCCATGAGCCACTTGCAGCCCACCAGCTTTGCCGACCTGCTCGAGCTGCTGCCGGGCAACATATCGCAAACGCCCAGCATGGGGCAGGCCAACACCATCGCCCTGCGCGAGACGGGCACAATGGGGGCCGCAGGCACCAAGGTGAGCAACAACGACTACAACATATCGTCGCTCGGCACCCTGTTTATGGTCGACGGAGTCCCCATCAACGGCGACGCCAACATGCAGAGCGTGCCGCAGTCGGGCACCGACCAGTCGTCGCCCGACTACAAGCGCGACATCACCAACAAGGGCGTGGACATGCGCACCATCAGCACCGACAACATCGAGAGTGTGGAGGTGGTGCGCGGCATCCCGTCGGTGGAATACGGCAACCTCACCAGCGGCGTGGTGCGCATACAGCGCATCAGTTCGGCCACGCCGCTCACCGCGCGTTTCAAGGCCGACGAATACAGCAAACTCTTCTCGGTGGGCAAGGGCCTGAGCGTGGGCGAGGGCCGCGTGCTCAACGCCGACGTCAGCTATCTCGACTCCAAGGTTGACCCGCGCAACAATTTCGAGAACTACAAGCGCGTAACGGCCTCGGTGCGCTACAACCTGCGCAGCCACAGCCAGGCTGTGTTCACGCGCTGGAACACCGGATTCGACTACACCGGCTCGTTCGACAACAGCAAGACCGACCCCGACCTGAGCCAGAATAAAATCAACGACTACCAGTCGCGCTACAACCGCCTTAACTACAACAGCGACCTCAGCTTCGCCTTCAAGCGCATCAACTGGCTCAGCTACCTCAGCCTTAACGTAAGCGCCAGCTACCAGCACGACCGCCTCGACCGCCGCAAGCAGGTGGCCCCCAGCCGAGCCTCGGTGGCCCCAACCAGCATGGAGGCAGGCGTGCACGACGGCCAGTATCTGCTGCAAGAGTATGTGGCCGACTTTGCCGTCGACGGCAAGCCGCTCAACCTCTTTGCCAACCTCAAGGCCGAGGGCCACTTCAAGCCGGCCAAGTGGCTCGGCCTGCGCCACAAGCTGGGCGCGGAGTGGACGTTCTCCAAAAACTACGGCGGCGGCCAAATCTACGACATCACCCGCCCCCTGAGCGCGTCGTGGCCCACAAGGCCGCGCGCATATAAAGATGTGCCGTCGCTGCAGGTGCTCTCGTTCTATGCCGAAGAGAATGTGGGCGTGTCCATGGGCCGCTGGCGGCTCGACGCCCAGGCCGGTGTGCGCTCGATGCAGCTGCCGAGCCTCGACAGCCGCTACTGGCTCAGCGGCCACGTCTATCTCGACCCGCGCGTCAACGTGCGCCTCTCGGCTCCGGCCATCGGCATTGGCGGACGCGACTTGAAGCTGGTGCTGGCCGGCGGCTACGGCCTCACCACCAAGATGCCAACCATTGCCTACCTCTTTCCGCAAGTGCAATACAACGATTTCATCCAGCTCAACTACTACGACGCCCTCAATCCGCTCGAGCACAGCCGCGTGAGCCTGCGCACCTACGTAGACGACGTCACCAACTACCAGCTGCGCGCCGCGCGCAACCGCAAGTGGGAGGTGCGCCTGGGCGGCACGCTGGGCGGCAACAGCTTCTCGGTGACCTACTTCAGCGAGCGGCTCACCACAGGCTACCGCTATTCAAGCGTCTACCACCCCTACAGCTACACGCAGTATGACGCCAGCGGCGTCGACGCCGCCAAGCTCACCGCTCCGCCCGACCTCGCCACACTGCCAAGCCGGGAGGTGAGCGTGCTCGACGGCTACAGCCGCGCTGCCAATGGCAGCCGCATAAGCAAGCAGGGCGTGGAGCTCACAGCCTCCACCGCACGGTGGCAGGCCATAGGCACGGCGCTCAACGTGACCGGCGCATGGCTGCGCACCACCTACAGCAACTCGCAGATGCTGTTTCAAACGGTGAGCGACGTGGTCGACGGCTCGCCCGTGCGCAACTCCTATGTGGGCTACTACAACACCAATGACGGCCGCGTCAACGAGCAGCTGAGCACCAACATCACCTTCGATACCCAAATTCCGCGCTGGGGGCTGATATTCACCACCTCGGTGCAGAATGTGTGGTATGTGAGCACCACCAAGCTGTGGCAGAACGGCGTGCCCGACTTCTACCTGGATGTGGCCGACGGGCAGCTGCACCCCTACACGGCCGACAGCCGCACCGACAAGCAGCTGCAATTCCTGGTGCAAACCTACAACAGCGAGGTGTATCGCCGCCAAACCACCCCCATGGCAATGTATGTCAACCTCAAGGCCACAAAAAAGGTGGGCAGCCACCTGCGCATAGCCGTGTTTGCCAACCGGCTCATCGACTACTTGCCGTCGTACAAGAGCAACGGCCTGACGGTGCGCCGCTCCACCAACCCTTACTTCGGAATGGAGCTGGTGTTCACCCTTTGACGCAAATGAAATAAGTATAAACATCAATTAAACACATACACAGATATGACTCTTACATTCAAACACCTTCACAAGTGCGCGCTGCTGGCGGCCTCGCTGCTGCTGGCTGTCTGCGCCACATCGTGCGACGACAAGTTTAGCGACACCGACGGCCAGGTGCCCGCATCGATAAGCGTGGCCATGCCACAGGGGCTGGAAAACGCCACTGTGCAGAGCGAGCAGATAGCCTTCAAGGATGTGTCAACCTCGCGCACCGTCACCTTCAGCTCAGTGAAGGGCATCAACCTGCCCGCGGGCCTCTACGACGTCACCTACGACGCCGAGGTGAGCGTCCCCACCGACTCCACTCCCGTCACACGCCACATCAAGGCCTATTCGCCCTCGGTGCAGCTCACCCAGTCGAGCTTCACATTCAAGCTCGACGCTTATGAGGACGCCGACAACAACGACTTCATAATCCAGGAGATTTTCTTCGCCGGCACGCTGCGCCCCTCGGGCAACCAGTATAACGGCGACGACTATGTGATGATCTACAACAACACCGACCACGTGCTCTATGCCGACGGCCTCTCGCTGGTGGAGTCGAAGTTCACCACCGTCAACAAATACGACTACACCCCCGACATCATGTCGCAGGCTATGACTGTCGACGCCGTCTACACCATTCCGGGCAGCGGGCGAGAGCACCCCGTGCAGCCGGGCGAGAGCCTGCTGCTGTGCGACACGGGCATCGACCACCGCGTGGCCAACGAATACTCCTTCGACCTGAGCAACGCCGACTTTGAGTGGTACGACGTGTCCACGTCGCCCTCGCACATGGACATCGACGGCCCCGTGCCCAACCTCGACAAGTGGTACTGCTACACGCTGTCGTACTGGATTCTGCACAACCGCGGCTTCAAGACCTACGCCCTGGCTCGCATCCCCGTCGACAAAGACACCTACCTCAAGGACTACCTATACACCTACAGCTACACCATGGTGCTGCCCTCAGGCACCTATCCCATGCAGCAGCAGGCCTACCGGCTGCCCAACTCGTGGGTGGTGGATGCCGTAAACTGCTCGGTGGCCGCAAAATATGTGTGGAATGTAACCGCCCCGTCGCTCGACCGCGGCTGGACGCACTGCGGCACCATCGACAAGGACATGACGCGCTACTTCAAGAGCGTGCGCCGCAAACTGCTGTATGTGAAGGACGGCCGCGCCTATCTTAAGGACACCAACAACTCCACCGAAGACTTCAACACCGAGTGCGTGCCCAGCGTCATCGAACAGCAGCACTCGGTGAAGGACATCGACGGCAACAAGGCCTCACAAATCACTTGGGATGGCGTTACGCCCAAGAAATAATCAAGAGCAAAAAAAGAATTGGACAGCAAGATGACAATCACAATGCGAATGGCGGCAGCAGCGGCCCTGGCCGGCGCAGCCATTCAGGCCGGAGCCTCGACTGCCGCCGCCGCCGACACCGCCTCGGTGCTGGGCCGCGTTGAGGCCGACGGCGTGTCGGCCATGAGCCTGGTCGAAGTGGCCTTTGCCAACCCGGCCATGAAGCCCCTGCAGCGCGGCTACTCAATGAGCCGTGTGGAGGGCAGCTACTTCAGCCGCAGCGACGGCGGCCGCGCCGTCGATCCGCAGCTGGGCTCTGGCTCGCGCCACTGGGCTTTCGATGCCGACTCATATATGAAATACAAGGGCAGCACCCTGTGGGGCGCTGCCAGCTACCGCAACGGCAAGGACTTGAGCGTGCGCTGGAATGAGACTTCCGAGTTGCCGCTTGTGTATCCGTATGTGATGGCCGACTCCATTGGCGGCGACATCAAGAAGGAAATCTACAGCTTCTCGGGCGGCTATGCCTCAAGCCGCGGCCCGCTGGGGTGGGGTGGTGCGCTGGGCTACACCGCCGGGCTCTATTACCGCGCCGTCGATCCGCGGCCGCGCAATGTCACGGGCAACCTGCGCTTCTCGCTGGGCGGCACCTACCGCTTTGGCGGCTGTACTGCCGGCCTTATGCTTGGCTATGCCAAATATAAGCAGACCAACGAGGTCGACTTCTACAGCGAGCTCGGATCGCGCAGGCTGCTGCACCTCACAGGGCCCGTCAGCGACTATGGCCGCTTTGCCGGCGATGCCGCCGACACTTATTATAACGGCAACACGTTCACCCTGGGGCTCAACCTGGCCACGGCGCGCGGCCTCATGTTCAGCGCCGAGGCTGTGCGCTACACGCTCACCAACGTGCTCAGCAGCCTCAACAATCTGCCCATGGCGCGTGCGGTCCACAGCCAGCTGCGGGCCGAGGCCGCCTGGGTGGGACGCGGCGGCATGGGCGCGGTGGCCCGCCTGCTGGTGAGCCGCCGCAAAGGCACCGAGAATGTGTTTGGCGACGC
>CALBLR010000146.1 GCA_937896015.1 uncultured Prevotellaceae bacterium
GCTGGAACGCATATATATAAGTGTTCCAGCCCGCTTTGTTGTGCCGTGCAGTGCAGTCACGCTCTTAGTCTTGGTCCCACATAAGGTCGCGGATCACGGCGTCGGCCATCATTATGCCGCTTTCGGTGAGGCTGTAGGTGTCAGCTTGGCACTGCAGCAGCCCCTGCGCAATGTGGCGCTGGGCCTTATGGCGGAATTGGCGTGCGGCCTCGGCCCCGAATTTGCGCTCAAGCCGGCTGGCGTCGAGCCCGTCGGACGTGCGCAGGCGCAGCATCACCTCTTCGTCATAGTGCTCCCACTGCTGCAGCTGCTCGGCGACGGCTGCCGTGCCGCGCTCGCTTACTGCGGCCACATACTGCTTGATACTGCTCGGGTTGCAGCTGCGCGACGTGCCGTCGTAGCTGTGCGCCGCCGCTCCAAGGCCCAGATAGGGTGTGAAGTTCCAGTAAGCCGAGTTGTGGCGCGAGCGGAAGCCTGGCTTTGCAAAGTTTGAAATCTCGTAGTGCTCATATCCGGCCGCCTTAAGCGCGCCGGCCAGGTGGCTGTACATGGCCACGCACGTTTCATCGTCGGTCTCCTTCACCTTCCCCTGCCGGCGCATCACCCACAGGCGCGTGCCTGGCTCATAACTGAGGCTGTAGGCCGAGATGTGCTGTGCGCCCGTGTCAATGGCCTGCTCCACACTGCGCTGCCACGACTGCATCGTCTGTCCCGGCACGCCATATATCAGGTCGATGCTCACGTTGCCAATGTCCGCGCGGCGCATCGCGCCTAAGGCCTCAAGAGCCCCGGCGGCATTGTGCCGCCGTCCCATGAACTCCAGTTCCGAGTCGACGAAGCTCTGCACCCCCATGCTCACGCGGTTCACGCCCTCGCTGGCAAAGCAGCTCATCAGCTCATCGGTCACATCATCGGGGTTCACCTCCACCGTCAGTTCTTCCACACCGCTCAAATCGGCGCTGCGGCGCAGTCCGTCGAGCAGGCGGTGCATCTGCCCAGAGCTGAGCAGCGACGGAGTGCCGCCGCCCACATACAGCGTGCCCACGCGCTCTGATCCAATCACAGCTTCGCGGCGAGCAGCGCATTCACGCGCCACGCAGTCGATATAAGCCTCCACATCGCCCATGGCGGGAGTGGAGTAGAAGTCGCAATACACACACTTGCGCTTGCAGTAGGGTATATGTACATAAATTCCAGCCATGGTGCAAAATTAGTGCAAGCCGAGCGCAATGGCAAGTCGAGCTCGCTCGAAATTGCCATTGCCGAGGCGCCGCCGAATTTCTCCGGCTGCTTACGATTAGAAAGCAGCCGGAGACGGCAAAATAATAAAAAAGTTGCTCTATAACATATATTGAAGCCACAAATCATTACCAAAAGTTAAAAATACAGGTAAAAATGAAAATCGCAACATTTTTATCGCGAAACATTTATTAATTCCGAAAGTAATTCATATATTTGTAATGATAATAAGTCGTTGTAGCCGGCTGTCTGCTGCAGCCGAAAGCGGCTTGTTTCGAGAGAGTAGTTATAAACATAAACTAATAATTTACTAATACAATACGCATGAAGGTTTACAAGACTAATGAGATAAAGAATATCTCTTTATTAGGCAGTAAGGGCTCTGGGAAAACCACACTCGCAGAGTCGATGCTCTATGAGTGTGGTGTGACAAAACGCAGAGGCACTGTGGAGGCTGGCAACACCGTTTGCGACTACTTCCCGGTGGAAAAGGAATACGGCTACTCGGTGTTCTCAACCGTGTTTTATGCCGAGTTCAACAATAAGAAACTCAACGTGTTTGACTGCCCAGGCATGGACGACTTCGTGGGCAATGCCGTGACGGCCCTCAACATGACCGACGCCGGCATTATTGTGGTCAACGGCCAGTATGGCGTGGAGGTGGGCACGCAGAACATATTCCGCACCGCCTCTCAAATCAAAAAACCCGTAATATTTGCAATCAACAAGCTCGATGCCGACAGCTGCGACTTCGACAACGTGATAAACCAGCTTAAAGAGGTGTTCGGCCCCAAGGTGGTGCCCGTGCAGTTCCCCGTGGAGTGCGGCAGCGGATTCAATTCGCTCGTCGACGTGCTGCTCATGAAGCAGCTCACGTGGGGGCCTGAGGGTGGCACACCCACGGTGACCGAAATAGCCCCCGAGCTCATGGACAAAGCCAAAGAGTGGAACCAGACTCTCGTTGAGGCTGCCGCCGAAAACGACGAGACCCTTATGGACAAATTTTTCGAGCAAGGCTCGCTCAGCGAGGACGAGATGCGTGAAGGCATTCGCAAGGGCCTAACCGAGTGCAGCATATATCCCGTGTTCTGCGTCAGCGCGCTCAAGGACATGGGCGTGCGCCGCATGATGGAATTCCTGGGCAACGTGGTGCCATTCGTAAGCGAGATGCCCGCGCCAGTCAACGAGGCCGGCGAGGAGGTGAAGCCCGACGCCAACGGCCCGCTCAGCCTGTTCTTCTTCAAGACCACCGTGGAGCCGCACATTGGCGAAGTGTCGTATTTCAAGGTGATGTCGGGCACACTCAAGGCCGGCATGGACCTCACCAACATGAACCGCAGCTCGAAGGAGCGCCTTGCGCAAATCTACACAGTGTGCGGCCAAATCAAGACGCCCGTCGACAGCATCGAGGCTGGCGACATCGGCGCCGCCGTTAAGCTTAAGGACGTGCGCACCGGCAACACACTCAACGACAAGGGCTGTGAATACACATTCAACTTCATCAAGTATCCCGCTCCCAAATATCAGCGCGCCATCAAGGCTGTCAACGAGGCCGAGACCGAGAAACTGAGTGGTGTGCTCACCAAGATGCACGAGGAAGACCCAACGTGGCTCGTTGAGCAGTCGAAAGAACTGAAGCAGACCATCGTCAGCGGTCAGGGCGAGTTCCACCTGCGCACCCTCAAGTGGCGCATCGAAAACAACGACAAAATTCAAATTGAGTTCAAAGAGCCCAAAATCCCATATCGCGAGACCATCA
>CALBLR010000147.1 GCA_937896015.1 uncultured Prevotellaceae bacterium
GCAAAAGGGGTGCCACGACGTGCTGTTCCTTAACCGCCGCGGCGCAAAGCTGACGCGGGTGATGATATTCTACATAGTGAAGCAGCTGGCCGAGCTGGCCGGCATACGCAAGACCATAAGTCCTCACACGCTGCGCCACTCCTTTGCCACCCATCTGCTGGAGGGCGGCGCCAACCTGCGCGCCATCCAGCAGATGCTGGGCCACGAGAGCATCACCACCACCGAGATTTACGTGCACATCGACCGCTCGCGCCTGCGGCAGGAAATTCTCGCGCACCACCCGCGCAACGCCAGGGGCTGACACGCGCCGCCGCCCACAGCGCAAAAAACTCCATTTTTTAACATTTGGCGTTGTTTGATTTTTAAAATCTAATCATTAAATTTGCAATCGAAGCCGACGGCACGAGCCTGAAGCCAAACCACACTACAATTTATATGCGACAGACATCTAAAATACGCACCAAGTCACCGGCCAGCGATAACGTGGCCACGTTCACCATCGAGGCCGACGGCACCCTGCTGGCAGCAGCCACAGCCGTGCTCAAGGACCACACGCCCAGCAAGGTGAAGCAGCTGCTCAAGCACAACCAGCTGGCAGTGAACGGCACTCCGTCGTCGCAGTTCGACCGTCCTGTGGCGGCAGGCGACAAGCTGATGGTGAACTTCTCGCACTCGTTTCAGGTGTTCAGCGACCCTCGCATAAGACTTGTGTATGAAGACGACGACATAATGGTGGTGGACAAGGCGTGCGGAGTGCTGTCGACCGGGGCCGGCAAGGTGAAAGACGGCACCGTGTATAGCATAATGAAGGCCTACGTGCGCAAGCGCAACCCGCTGGCGCGCGTGTTTGTGGTGCACCGCCTCGACCGCGACACATCGGGGCTGATGCTGCTCACGCGCACCGCCAAGGCGCGCGACGTGCTGGTGAAGAACTGGACTACCATGGTCACCGAGCGGCTCTACACCGCCGTGGTGGAGGGCGTGATGGAGGAGGACAAGGGACGCATACGCACTTTCCTGGCCGATAATCCCGAGAACAAATATGAGGTGGTGTCGAGCGACGACCCCAAGGCGGGCCAGGTGGCCGTGACGCGC
>CALBLR010000148.1 GCA_937896015.1 uncultured Prevotellaceae bacterium
GGCGGCACATGCCTTAACCACGGCTGCATACCCACCAAGGCGCTGTGTCACTGCGCGCAGGTGCTGCGCTCGGTGCGCTCGGCAGCGGCCTACGGCATCGAATGCGGCACCGTCACGGCCGACTACTCGGCCGCCGCGCGCCACAAAGCCGCCGTGGTCGAGCAGCTGCGCCAAGGCGTGGCACAGCTGATGTCGGCACCCGGCATCACCCTCGTTCAGGGCGAAGCCTCGATAGCCGGCGCCCACACGGTGAGCATCGACGGCGGCAAGCATACCCTCACGGCAAGCCACATAGTTATAGCCACAGGCAGCGAGCCGCGCAACCTGCCCATTCCAGGCGCCGACCTGACCATGAGCAGCGGTGAGGCACTGGCCATGACCAGCCTGCCGCAACGAATGTGCGTGATAGGCGGCGGGGTGATAGGCATGGAGTTTGCCGGCATATTCGCGGCCTACGGCGTGGAAGTGACGGTGGTGGAATACTGCAAAGAGATTCTGCCCCCGTTTGACAAAGACGTGGCCAAGCGCCTGCGCACAGTGCTGCAAAAGCAAGGCGTGAAGTTCATCACCCAGGCGGCAGTCACAGCCATCGGGCGCACGGCGTCAGGCCTCACGGTGAGCTACGACCTCAAGGGCAAGCCGCAGCAGCTTGAGTGCCAGAAGGCCCTGATGGCCGTGGGGCGCAAGCCCGTGCTGCCCGAGGGCCTTGAGCAGGCCGGAGTGGCTGTGGGCCGCCGCGGCATCGAAGTCGACAGCCACATGATGACCAGCGTGCCCGGCATCTACGCCATAGGCGACGTCAACGGCCAGTGCATGCTGGCCCACGCCGCCACAGCCCAGGGCATGGTGGCTCTGGCCCACATCACCGGCAAGGAGAGCTCCGTGAAGCTCGGCATCGTGCCAAGCGCGGTGTTCACCCAGCCCGAGCTGGCCATGGTGGGACTCACCGAAGAGCAGTGCAAGGCGCAAGAGCTCGACGTGACCGTGAAGAAAGGCTTCTTCCGCAGCAACGGCAAAGCCCTGTCGATGGGCGAGACCGACGGCCTTGTGAAGATGATAGTGAGCAATGCCGACCGCACCATAGTGGGCTGCCACATTTGCGGCCCGCATGCGAGCGACCTGATACAGGAAGTGGTGATGGCAATGAACGCCGGCAGCACCGTGGGCGACCTTGCGGCCGCCATACACGGCCACCCCACCCTCAGCGAGGCAGTGCAGGCAGTTGCCCGCCAGTTCTGACGCACAGCGACCGACACGCGCGGGGCTGCGACCGAATCAGGCCGCAGCCCCGCGCTGCATTTCCACCCACGCCTCAAGCAAGTCCACATAACGTAACGCAAAAAGTGTCATTCGGGGATGCACATGCTTGGCAGCATGAACCGCTTTTTATTTTTCAATGACAATAGAGGCGATTACATATCAATGCAAAAAAGTTGCGTAACCTATTGATTTTAACATTTAAACGCCTTAACTTTGGAGCATCATAAAAACTTTGACAACGAAATTTATAATTTTAAAGCCAATAGCTTATGAAGAATTTCTGAACGTTTTAACAAGCGTCCGCAACATTAAAGCGGTCTATATACAATTAAAATAATTAAACTACTACGTTATGAGAACAAACAAAAGGCTATTGCCTATTGTGGCAATTATGCTGATTTCGGCACTGACGGCCTGCAACGACGACAACAATGAACCGCAAGAGCCACGGGCTGAGATACAGCTCACTCAAGAGCAGCGAATGCTGGCGGAAGATGGCAACGAGTTTGCCGTCGATGCATTCAAGGCTGCCAACGACCCAAAAGAGAACACCCTAATAGCTCCATACAGCACACAGCTGTCGCTGGCGATGCTTGCCAATGGGGCCAAAGGGGAGACTTTTGATGAAATCATGAATGCCATGCACTTTGCCGGCAAGGCATCGATTAGTGAAATCAACGAGTTTTACAAGACCGTGACATCCGGCCTCACGGGAGCCGACAGCAAAGTAAGCCTGAATACAGCCAATGCATTGTGGGTATCCAGCACCATCTCACCAATGCAAAATTACATTGAGACACTGCACAGCTACTATGGGGCAACAGCTTCGAATATTGACTTCAGCAGTCCGAACGCCCTCACAAAAATCAACAAGTGGGCAAGCGATGCTACGGGAGGAAAAATCAGCAAGTTGTTCAATGAAATCGACCCCACTGCATCGGTGTGCATGGTCAACACGATGGCGTTTGACGGCAAATGGGCCAAGCGCTTCGAGACGAAAGCTACAAAAAGCGGTGAATTCACAAATTGGCGTGGTGAGAAGGAGCAGTGCATGATGATGCACGGCACCATGGACGCTGGCGTTGCCTCGACAGAAGAGGCCAACATGCTTGAATTGAACTACGGCAACGGTTCATTTGTGATGGACGTGATTGTTCCAAAAGACGGACGCAAAATCAATGAGTATGCCGCCTCGCTCACGCACAAGCGCATAAGTGACTTGGTCTCGGCCATCACTCCTTCGGCATCGATAATTGTGCAAATGCCAAAATTTGAGGCTAAATACAGCTACAATCTCATTGAGAACCTGAAATCATTAGGCATTAGCAAGGCATTTGGTGACGCTGACTTCAGCGGCATATCAAGAAAGCAACTGGCTGTAACACAATGCGTGCAGCAACTTTGGGTGAAGGTCGACGAGAGCGGCACCAAAGTTGCTGCAGCCACTGGCACCGTGCTCGGCGACATAACCTACATTGGTGGGAAGTTCATTGTGAACAGCCCGTTTGTGTATCTGATTCGCGAGCGGTCGACGGGCGTAATTCTGGCCATCGGCAAGGTGCAGACCATGGCCGGAATGCAGTGACGCCAGCAGCGCACTCATTAATTAAACGACAATAGAGACAATCGGAGACAAAGTTGAAGCGGCCAGGCTTGCGCCGTGGATTTTTGTCGGAATTTGTCTCTGTTGTCGTTGCTTTTTCGGGGGCTGCGCCACATGCCATATTGCTAAGCGGCGGCATTTTGGGTGCGGCAATGTTTGGCGGGGTGGGCAGATTTGGGTAATTTTGCCATTGGATTGCAACAATTGGCAAAAACATAATAAAAATAAACCCTACATTATGAACTATTTCAAGCAAACTGTAATGGCTTCGCTCACGGCCCTCACCGCCGTGTCGGGCGCCCGGGCCGCCGAGGCCGAGGCTCCGCTCATCGAGAAGCCTGTGGTGAAGGTGGAAAACGGCCAGTTCACGCCCGAGCTGCTGAATGCTCTGGGCCGCGTCAGCGACCCGCAGCTGTCGCCCGACGGCAAGCGCGTGCTCTACGGCGTGTCGTATCCCAGCGTGGAACAGAACAAGAGCAACCGCGAGTTGTGGGTGGTGGACATTGACGGCAAAAACGCCCGCCAGCTCACACGCACCAAGAGCTCGGAGCAGAACGCCGTGTGGATTGACGGCGGCAGCCGCATAGCCTTCATCTATCCCGACGACAACGGCGACTACCAGGTGTGGACCATGAATGCCGACGGCACCGGACGCCGCTGCGTGAGCGCGGTGAAGGGCGGTGTGGACGGCTTTAAGCTGAGCGACGACCAGAAGAAGATAGTGGTGATAAGCCAGGTGAAGTATGGCCAGACGGCTCAGGACGTGTATCCCGACCTGCCTAAGGCCGACGGCCGCATCATCGACGACCTGATGTATCGCCACTGGGACGAGTGGGTGGCCACAGTGCCCCACCCCTTTGTGGGCGACTTCGACGGCAATGCCGTGAGCAACCTGCGCGACGTGCTTGAGGGCGAGCCCTACGAAAGCCCCATGAAGCCCTGGGGTGGCGTGGAGTCGCTGGCATGGGCTCCCGACGGCAAGAGCCTGGTGTATGTGTGCCGCAAAAAGACGGGCAAGGCCTACGCCATATCCACCAACAGCGACCTCTACCAGTGGGACGTGGCCACGGGAAAGACGGTGAAGAACCTCACCGAGGGCAACCTGGGCTACGACACCTACCCCGTGTTTTCCAAGAGCGGCCGCAAGCTGGCCTGGCTATCGATGGAGCACGACGGCTATGAGGCCGACAAAAACCGCATCATGGTGATGGACATGGCCACTGGCCAGAAACAGGACATCACTGTGGACTGGGACTACACGGCCGACGCCATTGCATGGTCGGCCGATGAGAAATACATCTACTTCCTGGCCGCCTATCAGGGCGCTGCGCCGATGTTCCGCATCAACGTGGCCACCCGCAAGGTGGAGACCGTGGCCGGCGGCCAGTGGGACTATGCCGCCATCGTGCCCATGGCCAAGGGCGGAGTGCTGACCATGCGCCACTCGATGAAGCAGCCCGACGAGCTGTATGTGGTGGCCAAGGCAGGCAAGGAGCCGGTGAAGATAACCAGCGTGAACGACGACCTGATGGGCCAGCTGGCCGACATCACCGTGGAGAAGCGCATGGTGCCCACCACCGACGGCAAGCAGATGACCACTTGGGTGCTGCTGCCGCCCAACTTCGACCCCAACAAGAAGTATCCCGCACTGCTATTCTGCGAGGGCGGCCCGCAGTCGCCCGTCAGCCAGTTCTGGAGCTACCGCTGGAACCTGCGCCTGATGGCCGCCAACGGCTACATTGTGATTGCCCCCAACCGCCGCGGCCTTCCGGGCTTCGGCACCGAGTGGAACGCCCAAATCTCGAAAGACTACGGCGGCCAGAACATGAAGGACTACATGAGCGCGGTCGACTACATGAAGCAGTTCCCCTACGTCGACGGCGAGCACATTGGCTGCACCGGCGCCAGCTATGGCGGCTACAGCACCTATTGGCTGGCCGGACACAACCAGGACAAGCGCTTTGCATGCTTCCTGGCCCACGCCGGCATCTTCAACCTCGAGGCTCAATATCTCGAGACCGAGGAGATGTGGTTTGCCAACTGGGACATGGGCGGCGCTTTCTGGGACAAGGACAACGCCGCTGCCCAAAACACGTTTAAGACGGCCGACCCCCACAAGTTTGTGCAAAACTGGAACAGCCCCATTATGGTGACCGTGGGTGAGAAGGACTACCGCATCTCGTTCACCCAGGGCATGCAGGCGTTCAACGCCGCCAAACTCATGGGCCTGCCAGCACGCTTTGTGTCGTTTCCCAGCGAAAACCACTGGATTGTGAAGCCGCAGAACTCCGTGCTGTGGCAGCGCGAATTCTTCAAGTGGTTCGACCAGTGGCTCAAGCCCAAGAAGTAAACGCAGCATACCCCCCGCAATAAGCCAAATGCCCCGCGCCCACCATGCACAGCGCGGGGCATTGCTTTTTGCCCGCTGCGGCAGCGTGAGGGGGGGACTGACACAGCGTCAGTGCCAGGCGGCGCGGCACGGTTTTTGCGGCTGCCATTCAATATAGCTACAGACTAAAAAAGAACTATCATAGTTATGGAAAAAAACGAAACTCCTGTGCTGCTGCTCACAGGCTATCTGGGCAGCGGCAAAACCACACTGCTCAACCGCATCCTCACCAACAAAAAGGGCATAAAGTTTGCCGTGATTGTCAACGACATTGGCGAGGTGAACATCGATGCAAGCCTCATTGAGCAAGGCGGCATGGTTGGCAAAAAGGACGACAGCCTCGTGCCGCTGCAAAACGGCTGTATATGCTGCACGCTGAAGATGGACCTCGTGCAGCAGCTGAGCGACATCGTGAGCCAGCACCGCTTCGACTACATAGTGATTGAGGCCAGCGGCATATGCGAGCCAGCCCCGATTGCTCAGACCATCAGCGCCTATCCGCAAATGTATCCCAAGTTGGCCGAGAAAGGCCGCGCGCGGCTCGACGCCATAGTCACCGTGTGCGACGCCCTGCGCCTGCGCGACGAGTTTGCCGAAGGCAACGACCTGAAGCGCAAAGACCTTGGCGAGGACGACCTGGCCAGCCTCGTGATTCAGCAAGTGGAGTTCTGCAACATGATATTGCTCAACAAAGCCGCCGAGGTCAGCCCCGAGGAACTCGACCGCATCACCATGATTCTGCACCAAATTCAGCCGCAGGCCGAGATAGTGCCGTGCAACTATGGCGACGTGGATCTCGACAAGATACTCAACACCCCCCTGTTTGACTTCGAGCGCGTGGCC
>CALBLR010000149.1 GCA_937896015.1 uncultured Prevotellaceae bacterium
CGACCACTTGATGCTGCCATTGGGCAAGGACAAGGCCGACAACGACAAGCAACTGGCCAAGATGGACAGCCTGCGCAACTGCATCCTTCACGGCCAGGACTTCTCCAAGCTGGCCAAGCAATACTCCATCGACCCATCGGTGAAGACCAACGGCGGCCACTATGGCTACATCACTGCCGGCGTATTCCCCTATAAGTTTGAATACGAAGCGTTCAACACCCCCGTGGGCCAGCTGAGCAAGCCATTCCGCACCGACTTTGGTGTGCATATGGTGCGCGTCAACGCTGTGCGCAACGATGACGGCCAGGTGCACGCCGAGCACATTCTGCGCCTGTTTCCCCGCAACGCCACCGACAGCGCCAAGGCTGCCGTTAAGGCCCAGATCGACTCCATCTACAATGTGGTGGCCGGCGGCGGCAACTTTGAGGATATTGCCAAGAGCGAGTCGCAGGATCCCGGCTCGGCCAAGCGTGGCGGTGACCTCGGCTGGTTTGGACGCGGACGCATGCTCAAGCAGTTCGAGGATGTGTCGTTCGGCCTGGCCGACGGTCAAATTTCAAAACCGTTTGAAACCTCCTATGGCTACCACATAGTCAAGAAACTCGGCCACAAGCCCACAGCCTCGTTCAAAGAGATGGAGCCGCAGCTTAAGCAGATGGTTGCCAGCGACGAGCGCGCCAGCATGCCCGCCGAGGCCAAGCTCGAGCAAATCAAGGCCCAATACAAATACGAGAAGAACCCCAAGTTCATCGCCTACATAGAGTCGCAGCTGAATAAAAACGGCGGCTACGACTCCACATTTGCAGCCAAGGCCATAGCCGGCTGCGGCACCACCATATTCACCTACGATGGCATCAGCGTGCCCGCCAGCGCGCTGCTGCCGCTTGTCAACACCAAGGCCAAGCTCAACAAGGAGGGTGCCGTGAGCTACTTTGGCACGCTGGTCGACGACCTGGCCAACACCGACATCAAGAACCACTACATCGATCAGGTGATTGCCGGCAACGCCGACCTGAGCAACCTGCTCAACGAATACCGCGACGGCACGCTGCTGTATGAGGTGAGCAACAACAAGGTGTGGGAGGGCGCAAGCCGCGACACCACCGGACTCAACAACTTCTTCAACACCCACCGCAGCGCCTACACGTGGAATGTGAAGCACTTCAAGGGCATCATTCTGCTCGCCAAGAGCGACTCGGTTGCCCGCTTGGTGAAGGCCGACCTCAAGAAACTTAAGGGCGAGCCGCTCGACACCACCACCACCACGCTGCACCGCAAGTTTAAGCGCGACATCAAAATGGAGCGCATGCTCGTGGGCAAGGGCGAGAACAAGATGGTTGACTACCTCGTGTTCAAGGGCCCCAAGGCAGAGTCGAAGGAGAAGGCCTACCCCGTGTATTTCGTGCTCGACGGCAAGGTGCTGTCGCAGCCCGAGGACGTGAACGACGTGAAGGGCCGTGTCACTTCCGACTATCAGGACGTGCTTGAAAAACGCTGGGTGGCCAACCTCAAGGCCAAATATCCGGTGGAAATATATCAAGACGTGCTCAAGCAAGTGAAATAATGCGCGCCTTAGCGCGCCAACGAATAGTGCAAGTGTGCCGCGCCCCCTTTTTATGCAAAGGGGCGCGGCACTTTTCTCGTTTGATAAAATTAAAAGAAATTAAAGCATATTTTAGCAGCATGGATTTTGTGATGTGGCAAAAAATCAAGAACTTTGCATCTATTAAGCGCGCCGCTGCCCGCGGCCGCTTTTCAACGCGTAGATAATAACGAAAAATCATAGAATAAAGTGAAATTAAGACTTAGCACCATTTTGCTATTCATAGTTGCCGCCGTGTTCAGCATCGGTGCGCAAAACAACGTTGCCGAAGAGGTGGCGTGGGTGGTGGGCGACGAGCCCATATTCAAGAGCGACATCGAGCAGGAATACCTGCAGGCCCAATACGAGCGCAACCCCATTCAGGGCAATCCCTACTGCGTGATCCCCGAGCGCATGGCCATCGACAAGCTGTTTCTGCATCAGGCTAAAATCGACACCGTGGAGGTGACCAACTCAATGATAGCGTCGAACGTCGACGCCCGCATCAACTATTTCATTGCCAACCTTGGCTCGAAGGAGAAGGTGGAGGAGTACTTCCGCAAGCCTATGCCCGAGTTGCGCGAGCAGCTCATGAACATGGTGCGCGACCAGTACACCATTCAGGAGGTGCAGCAAAAGCTCACCAAGGGCGTCAAGGCCACGCCGTCTGATGTGCGCCGCTACTTCGAGTCGCTTCCGTCCGACTCGCTGCCATTCATCCCCAAGCAGGTCGAGGTGCAGGTCATCACCATCAACCCGCGCATTCCGCAGCAGGAAATCGACGAGGTGAAGTCGCGCCTCCGCGACTATGCGCAGAAGGTCAACAGCGGCGAGAGCGACTTCTCGACCCTGGCAATCCTCTATTCCGAAGACCCCGGCACATCGGTGTATGGCGGTGAGACGGGCTTCCGCAGCCGCTCCGAGCTGCTGCCCGAATATGCCACAGCCGCATTCAATCTCAACGACAACAAAAAGGTGTCGAACATTGTGCAAACCGAGGACGGCTACCACATAATCCAGCTTATAGAGAAGCGCGGCGACCGCATCAACACGCGCCACATTCTGCTCAAGCCCAAGGTGTCGGACAAAGACCTTAACGACGCCGTGGCCCGCCTCGACACGCTGCGCCTCGACATCGTTGACAAGAAGCTCGCCACATTTGGCCAGGCCGCTCAGCTGGTGTCGCAGGACAAGGATTCGAGAAACAACGACGGATACATGCTCAACGAGAAGACCCGCAGCAACCTGTTTGAAATGGCCGACCTGCCGGCTGAAATCGGCAAACTGGTCGACACCATGAAGGTGGGCGACGTGTCGAAGCCCTTCATCATGCTCAACCCCAAGACCAACAGCAAGCAGGTGTCGATGGTGAAGCTGTCGAAGCGCATCGAGGCCCATAAAGCCGACTTGGCGCAAGACTACCAGACGCTGAAGGGCATGTGCGAAAACCACGCCAAGGAGAAGATTCTTGAAGACTGGATCAAGGAAAAGCAAAAGACCACCTACGTCTACATCGAGGAGGGCTGGCGCAACTGCGACTTCAAGTATGATTGGCTAAAAACCAAAAAGCAAGATAAGAATTAAAACTTACAGTAACGGAGATCTCTGGTGATATCAAACACTACAAGTAACCACATAACCGGAAGACATAAGGCTGCGCGCGTGGCCTTATGTCTTTTGGCCGTTATTATGGGCTGCACTGCATGGGTGGCCCAGGCGCGCGTGGCGGGCTATAAAAATCCGCAGCACGCCGTGGCCGCCAAGGAGGGCGCAAAGGCCAGGAGGGTGAAGCGCATCACGCCGCAAATTCCACGCGCCAACCGCAACCAGAAGAACAAGGTGTTTCTTGACAACGCCGACGAGCTGTCGGCCAACGAGGCCGTGAGCACCGACTATCAGGTGCTGAAAGGCAACGTCAAGTTCCAGCGCGGCAACATGTTTATGTATTGCGACAGCGCCTATTTCTATCCCAAGACGAGCTCGCTCGACGCCTTTGGCAATGTGAAGATAATTCAGGGCGACACGCTCAAGGTGTTTGCCGACGTGCTGCACTACTATGGCGACGATGAGATAGCCCAGCTGCGCTACAACGTGAAGATGCAAAACCGCAACATGACCGTCTACACCGACAGCCTCGACTATGAGGTGCGTTCCAATGTGGGCTACTACTTCAATGGTGGCCGCCTTGTGGATTCGCGCGGCAATGTGCTCACATCGGAGTTTGGCCGCTATGAGCTCGACACCAAGAAGTCGCAGTTTTCCACCAATGTGCATCTGGTGAACAAAAAGTATGACCTGCGCACCGACATGCTCGACTACAACACCGCCACTCATGTGGCCGACATCGTGTCGGAGACGATAATCCGCTCCGACGGCAACGTGATTCGCACCAACAGCGGCTGGTATAACGCCGCCGCCGACAATGCCACGCTCTACAACCGCTCCACGCTGCTGTCGAAGGACGGCAAAACGCTGGTGGGCGACACCGTGTACTACAGTCGCCGCAACGGCTATGGCGAGGCCAAGGGCAATGTGATTCTCACCGACCCCAAGCACAAGGTGATTCTCGACGGCGGATATGGCTATCACAACGAGAACGCCAAGATGTCGTATGTCACCCGCCATGCCCGTGCCCGCGAGTTTTCGCAGAAGGACACCCTGTACTTGCACGGCGACACCATGCGCACTTTTGTCGACACCGCCTCGCACCGCGTGCTCACAGCCTATCCGAGGGTGCGCTTCTACCGCGTGGATGTGCAGGGCCTGTGCGACTCCATGGCGTTTTCGCAGGCCGACACCATAGTGCGCATGTACAGGCATGCCCTGCTGTGGAACGACAACAAGCAGATTTCGGGCGAGCAGATAAATGTGCACCTCAACGACAGCACCGTCGACTGGGCCACGCTGCCCAGCAGCGGCATCATGGCCGAGCATCTGGGCGAAAACTACTACAACCAGCTAAGCGGCCGCCAGATGCGGGCTGAGTTTGAGCAAAAGGAACTGCGCCGCCTCAGTGTTGACGGCAATGTGCTCACACTGTTCTACCCGCAGGAGAAGGACTCAACCTACAATAAGCTGATAAGCGCCGAGAGCAGCTACCTCACCATCGACCTCAAGCCCAAGCAGCAAATCGACAAGGTGAAGATGTGGCCCGAGGTCAACGGCAAGGTGATACCTCTGTTCCTGGCTAAGCGCACCGATTTGTATCTGCCCGGTTTCCAGTGGTATGACAATTTGCGCCCGCACAACCCCGATGAAATCTACGATGTGTCGAGCGAGATGATGCAGTTGCTCAGCCAGCCCGAAACGGGCGGACGCCACCGGGCCTCCGGCAGATAACCGCACAAACATTACACTTAGAAAAAAAGGAGAGAAATATAGCTATGAGCGATGTGATTAAGCTGTTGCCCGACTCGGTGGCCAATCAGATTGCCGCCGGCGAGGTGATTCAGCGGCCTGCCTCGGTGGTGAAGGAACTTGTGGAAAACGCCATCGACGCTCAGGCCACCCAAATTCAGATAATCCTAAAGGATGCAGGCCGCACTCTGATTCAGATAATCGACAATGGGGTAGGCATGTCGGAAACCGACGCCCGCCTCGCATTCGAGCGCCACAGCACATCTAAAATCCGCAAGGCCGAAGACTTGTTCGAACTGCACACCATGGGGTTCCGCGGCGAGGCGCTGGCATCAATTGCAGCCATTGCCCATGTGGAGCTGCGCACGTGCCGGCAAGGCGAGCAAATCGGCACCAAGCTCATAATCAACGCCTCTAAGTGCGAGAGTCAGGAGCCCGATGTGTGCCAGCCAGGGGCCAACTTCATGATTAAGGACATCTTTTTCAATGTGCCCGCCCGACGCAAGTTTTTGAAGTCGAACCAGGTGGAGCTCAACAACATCATCAAGGAGTTTGAAAAGCTTGCTCTGATTAACTACAATGTTGATTTTACGCTCACACACAATGGCAGCATCCTCTACAAACTCATGCACGGCTCCTTTAAGCAGCGCATCACGTCGCTATTCGGGCGCAGCCTCGACAGCCAGCTGATTCCGCTCAGCACCGAGACGTCGCTCGTCAAGGTCGACGGCTTCATCAGCATGCCCGAAAAAGCCAAGCGGCGCAACTATCAGCAGTTTTTCTTCGTCAATGGCCGCTACATGCGCCACCCTTACTTCCATAAGGCGGTGATGTCGAGCTACGGCCAACTGATTCCCGACGACTGCCAGCCCACATATTTCCTGAATTTCACGGTCGACCCCGAAACCATCGACGTTAACATCCATCCCACCAAGACCGAGATAAAGTTTGAAAACGAAATGCCCATCTGGCAAATTCTCTCGGCTGCGGCCAAGGAAACACTGGGCAAATTCATTGCTGTGCCCACCATCGACTTCGACAATGCCGATGCGCCTGACATACCTGCCTTCAATGCAGGTGGCGGCACGCCGGCCGAGCCGTCGTTCACGCCCAACATCGAGGTCGACAGCAACTATAATCCCTTTAAGGTGCAGCGCGGCGGCTCGCAGCCCGCAGCCCGTCCGCAGCCCGTGAAAAGCAATGTGGCCACTAATTGGGAGGAACTGTACAAGAACTTCGAGAAAAACCGGCGTGAGAGCTACGACGATGTCACCGAGAGCGACCTTGAGGGCGTGATCACGGTGGGGTCGAAGCTTAATGCGGCTGGCACCGAGCCAGCCGCGCCTGGAGCAGGTCTGCCGTTCAGCGGCTCGGAGCAAGACTCCGGCCAGCACTATTTGCAGCTGCAGGAGCGCTACATAGTGTCGCAGGTGAAGTCGGGCCTCATGGTCATTGACCAGCATCGCGCTCATGTGCTGGTGCTTTATGAAAAATACATGTCGCACGTCGAGGGCAAGCTCATCACCTCGCAAAGTGTTATGTTCCCCGACGTGCTCCACCTCACACCCGTTCAGGATGTGATTCTCGAAAGTCTGCAAGATGGCATGGAGAAGTTGGGCTTCAGCCTGTCGCGCCTTAGCGGAAACGACTGGTCGGTCAACTCTGTGCCCACTGGCCTCGACAGCGCCGATGTCAATGATACCGTGATTCAGGTGATTGAGTCGGTGGGTGACGGCAGTGGCGAGCAGGTGAAGGACAAGTTGTACCAGAAAATGGCGCTCACTGTGGCTCGCCGCGGGGCCATACCCTATGGCCGCAAGTTGTCGGCCGCCGAGATGGAGCACCTGGTGGCCAGCCTCATGCAGCTGCCGCAGCCCAACCACACGCCCGACGGCAAAACGGTAATAGCCATAATTGCCAATTCCCAAATCGAAAAGTTGTTCTAAGAAAACATTAATTATCTAAAATACAGTAAATTAACAATCGAAATAACAAAACAAAGCGTGCGCACTGGCTTTGCCGGCACGCACGCTTTGTGTATGTGCAATATCTACTTTGCTGGAATCATGCGCTTCTGCACGGTGCGCAAGCCGCTGGCGTAGGTGGTGGTCACCACGTTGAAACCTGTGAACGGGGTGGCTGACTCCTGTCCGAGCTGGTTGGCATAGCGCACAGCCACTACCTTGTGGTTGGCCACAGCCGGTGTGACGGCGGTGGGCTCGTCGCCGTTGAAGGTGACGGGTATGGTTAGCTGGGCCACGTAGTATTTGTCGGTGCCGTCAACTTTGCCGTAAAGACGAGCCAGGTAGCTCACCGCAAGCGGGCTGCCGGCAGTGGCGCGCCGCGCGCCGAAGAGGTCGGTGGTCAGTATCTCGTCGTCGGCTGTCAGAGTGTCGCAGTAGGCCCATAGGGGATTGGTGCGGTAGTTGTAGGCAGGCACCTCCTCCATGGCATCGCCGTTGCAGTCGCGCCACACTCGGTAGCGCTCCACGGTCACGCCGGCGGGCACTTCGGCGTCGATTTGCAGGTCGGTGCTGTAGTAGCGGCCCTTGCGGTTGTTGAATATGTAGTCGCTTTGCATGCAATACACGGCCTTGCCCCTAAGGCTGATGCCGTCGGCCTTCACCTTGCTGCAGCCGTAGGTGTTGGCCTCGGCTGTGCTGTCGGCTGCATATACCGAGATCACGGGCACGTAGGCGGCATTCTCGGCTCCGCTGAATGTGCGGTCGCCCATTGTGGCCTTGCCGCTGATGTCGGTGGCCACGCTGTGGTCGGTGCCGTTCTCAATCTCAAATGTTGCGTATTTGCCCGCCATGGTGCGGTACACGGCGTCCGGCAGGTCGCGCCGTATCAT